>NZ_JBOZCJ010000008.1:0-80217 GCF_051265215.1 Actinotignum stranguriae | reverse complement strand
GCTCTCGGCGACGGATAACAAGCTTACAAGCCCAACCCGCCAGACGCAAACCAAACCAACGAGACACCCACCACACCCACCACAAACACCACCAAAACCGCGAAAAACCCGATAAAAGGCGCAGCACGCCCGGCAAAAATCGTCAATTACGCCGATATCCCCCTACTGATCCATTCGTGCACCGTGGTTCATAGATAGTGGCGGCGCTACCGTCACCGGTAACGCCGCCACTATTCATCACGCTTCATGTGTGAGCGCCGTCTTGACTTTGCTATTTACTCCGTAACGCGGATAACCGCGAGGTTTTTCTTGCCCTTGCGTAGCACCACAACACCCCCGGGAAGCACATCGCTGCTAGTCAGCACGTCAGACTCTCCGACTTTGCGATTGTTGATATTCAGGCCGCCGGATTTCGCGGTTCGCCGCGCGGCACCCAGACCCCGTTCTTGGCCCGTGGCCACGAAGAGCTCGGGAATGGAAGCTCCCAGGCTCGCGCTCGCCTGCGGCAGTTCCGCCACGGCGTCGCGCAAGGTATCCGCATCCAAAGCGGCCAAACCGTCACCGCCGAAGAGCGCGCGCGAGGCATTCTCCACTCGTTCTGCCACGTTCGCGCCATGCACCCAGGCCGTCACATCTTGAGCAAGTACGCGCTGGGACCGCCTTTCCTGGGGACGCTCCGCCACCGCGGTAGCCAGCTCCTCGATCTCTTCCCGAGTCCGGAAAGTAAAGACCTTGAGCATGTGCACCACGTCTTCGTCGGCAGTATTGAGCCAGAACTGGAAGAACTTGTAGGGACTGAGCATCTCGGGGTTGAGCCATACCGCACCGCCCTCGGATTTCCCAAACTTTGTGCCATCCGACTTGGTAATCAGCGGATTCGTGAGCACGTGCACCGACTCTCCTGTCACCTTGCGAATGAGATCCATTCCGCCAACGAGGTTGCCCCACTGGTCGTTCCCGCCAACCTCCAAGGTGCAGCCGTAACGAGTGAAGAGCTCAAGGTAATCATTGGCCTGGAGAACCTGGTAAGAAAATTCGGCGTAGGAAATGCCCTCGTCCGATTCCAGGCGCCGCGCCACGATATCCTTGGAAAGCATCGTCCCGAGCCGGAAATGCTTACCCAAGTCGCGCAGGAAATCAATCGCGGAAAGCTGCCCGGTCCAATCCAAGTTATTGACGAGCCGTGCCGGGTTATCTCCCTCGAAATCCAACAGGCCGCGCAACTGCCCGGCCAGAGATTCCACCCATTGAGCAACGGTGTCCCGTGAATTAAGCGTGCGTTCGGTTGAGGGGCGCGGATCCCCAATGAGCCCGGTTGCCCCACCTACCAGCACCAGTGGATGGTGTCCGGCCAGTTGGAGATGCCGCATGAGCTTCACCGCGACAAGGTGACCGTGGTGCAGAGAAGCCGCCGTCGGATCAAAACCGCAATAGAAGGTGACCGGACCGGAGTTCAGCGCGCTACGCAGCGCGTCAATATCCGTATGCTGGGCGATCAGCCCCCGCCATTCCAGTTCCTCAAGAACGTCCTTCACGTCTCGTGTCCTTCCGTTGTGATTCGCGCGTCACGGGCCTTTCCGTAACGTCACGTCCGGACGTTATCACGCCCGGTTTTTTCTTGCCACTATATTTTTACGACGACGACACATCGGTCGCGCTGCGGGCAAAGCCCTCCGCGAGCCCGATGAATTCCCGCGCACTGGCCAGCTGCTCCGCGACCCGCTCCGGGGCAGTGCCACCCGCACCACGTCGAGCTCCCACAGAGGCAGCCACCGTGAGTACTTCCCGGACATCCGGAGTGAGCCGCGCGTCGACGGAGCGCAGCTCGTCGTCGTCCATATCCCATAACTCAATGCCGCGCTCTTCGCAGAAGGCGACCGCGCGACCCGAAATTTCATGCGCGTCACGAAAAGGAACCCCGCCGCGCACCAACCACTCGGCGATATCGGTGGCGAGGGAGAATCCCTGGGGCGCCAGCTCGGCCATGCGCTCGTAGTTGAGCACCATGGTTTCCACCATGCCCGCTACCGCGGGGAGGAGGAGGTCGAGGGTGTCGATGGCATCGAAAACCGGTTCTTTATCCTCTTGCAGATCTCGGTTATAGGCGAGCGGGAGTCCCTTGAGGGTAGCTAACAATCCGGCCAGATCACCGATGAGGCGCCCGCTCTTGCCGCGGGTTAATTCGGCCACGTCCGGGTTCTTTTTCTGCGGCATAATCGAGGATCCGGTCGCGTACGCATCATCAAGTGTGACGAAGTGGAATTCGCGGGTATTCCACAGGATAATTTCTTCGGAAAGCCGGGAAAGATCCACCCCAATCTGGGCGCAAATATAGCTGAATTCGGCAACCAGATCCCGCGCGGCCGTGGCGTCGATGGAATTGTGTTCCGGGGCGTTAAAGCCCAGTTCTGCCGCGATTGCCGCAGCATCCAGCCCCAGGGTATTCCCCGCCAGAGCCCCGGCACCGTAGGGTGAATACGCAGCCCGCTTATCCCAGTCCTGCCAGCGCCCGATATCGCGCAATAACGGCCAGACATGGGCGAGCAAATGATGGGCCACCAGCACCGGCTGGGCGTGCTGGAGGTGGGTGCGCCCGGGCATCACCGCCTCGCCAGCGCGTTCGGCCTGCGAAACGAGGGCCCGCACCACCGTCAGCAGTTTTTCACTCAGGTACCGCGCCGCGTCGCGCAGGTACATGCGGATGAGAGTAGCGATTTGATCATTGCGCGAACGTCCAGCGCGAAGCTTTCCTCCCAGCTCCGCCCCGGCTTCGGCCAGCAGGGCACGTTCTAGAGCCGTATGCACATCTTCATCATCGGGGGAAGGCGTGAGTTCCCCGCTAGCCACCCGCTGCCCGAGCGTATCTAAAGCGGCGAGCATCGCGGCAAGCTCGGAGTGGTCCAAGAGACCTGCCTTGGCCAACGCCCGGGCGTGTGCGTGGCTCCCGGCAAGATCGTAGGGTGCCAAGCGCCAATCAATATGAGTCGAGCGTGAAAGTTCGGTCAGGGCGTCAGCGCTGGAACCGCTGAAGCGCCCACCCCATAGGGCGAGATGTTCAGTCATTGCACTATTCTAAACACGGTCACTTTCGTGCGGGAAGTTCAGCCGCTCCCCCGTGGAAAATTCCGTGCACCCGCCGGTATTCCACTATTCTGCTACGTCTTCCACAGGAAGTGCCACGTCAAAGCCCTGCGCTCCGATGGCTGCCAGGAGTCGCCCACGGCGTGCCACTGAGCCGCTCAGGCGGGTGGGTACGTACTCGGTGAAAGGCCCGACCGGCTTTCCGTAACGGATATCCACCCAGGGCGCGATAGCGGCGTCGTATTCACGCAGCGATTCCACCGCGGATTCCGGTTCCTGATAATGATCGGTAAAAACGCGCAGTCCGGCATCCATGCGCGGTTTGAGCTCGGGAATCCGCTCCTGATTGGGGTAGCCCATAATGAGGCCGATAACCGGGAACGTGAGTTCGGGCAGGTCCAGCACCTGGCAGATACGTTCGGCGTCGTTCAAAATAGAACCGAGGTAGGTGGTACCCAAACCGTGGCTTTCCGCAGCCACCACGGTGTTCTGCGCCGCGATCATGCAATCCGCAACCGCGGCGTTAAAAGCGTCATAGCTACGGGCCCCGGCGCCCTCGCCACCCTGCTCCTGGCATACGCGCCAGACACGGCGGGTATCCGCTACGAAAATCCACAATTCAGGTGCCTGCGCCACGTAAGCCTGGGTGCAGACTTCCGCGATGGCCTGGCGGCGGGCCGGATCCTGCACTCGAATAATGCTTGCGTATTGCATACCCTGCGAGGTCGCGGCGTGCAGGGCTGCCTGGATCAGGGCGCCAGTAAGTTCCTCTCCGAGCGGCCGGCCATCAAAATCACGAATGGTGCGGTGGTTAAGCTGAGTGCGCAGAGTCTCCTCCGCGCCGCTGTTGGCAGGACGCGTATCTTCTGAAGTCTTATGTGAAGTATCCATACGGGTATTCTCCCACGCTTGGGCCATGGCGCAAGATTCGTCACAACTGGAATTGGCGGGAAATGCTGCTATGCTGGCACCCGTACCGGGACTGCTGTCTCTGCTCGCTCGCCTCCGTGCGGGCTCTTTTTGTGCATGCGCCGGGTGTTCGGCTATTCCGCCGCCCCGTCGCTCACCTTTGTACACCACAGCATCGCAGAGTTACCGGAGCTAGGGTGCGTTCGTGTCACGGCTATATCTATGCCGCCAGCGTGCGCGTTGTTGTGAAGGATGGAATGGAAAATACGCGTTATTTCACGATTCCGGGTTCGGACCGAACGTATGACCGCAATAAGCTCCTCGTGGTGCTCATCGTTGCGCTCGTCATGTCGCTTATTCAGGTCAGCTCGGTTAATAATCTACTTCCCATTATCGAAACGGGTCTGAATGCCGGGCGCGGTGATATTCAGTGGGTGCTCTCCGGATATTCCCTAGCTTTCGGGCTGCTCTTGGTACCCGCGGGGCGCCTGGGTGATATTTTTGGCCGTTCTTCGCTGTGGATGATCGGGATGGCGGTGTTCACGCTCGGCTCGCTACTGTGCGGGGTGGCCAGTGACGCGTTTATCCTCAATATCGCGCGCGCCCTCCAGGGCATCGGTTCGGGGATTTTCTCTCCCCAGGTCACCGGCATGATTATGCAGTATTTCGACGGTCACGCCCGCGCGAAGGCCTTCGCCTATATGGGCCTGGCCATTTCTGCCTCGGTTGCCGTGGGACCGCTGCTCTCGGGAAGCCTCGTCCAGATCTTCGGGCCCGTGGGCTGGCGGTGGTCCTTTATTCTCAACGTCCCGCTCGGTTTGCTCGGTTTGGGGCTGGGTATTTTCTTGCTGCCGTTCCTGAAGGAACGGCGTGCTATTGGCGACGACGCCGCCAAGATTGACGCCGCCTACCGGGCAGAAATGGAACGCCGGGGCCAACCGGTCGGTCGCCGACGCGGGCATCACCTCGACCTCGACCCGGTAGGAATGACCCTGTTGGCTCTCGCCGTGCTCTGCCTCATGCTGCCCTTCATGTCCCACTTCGCCTGGCGCTGGGCGCTGCTGGGCGGTGGGGCCCTTCTCGGGCTCGCCTGGGTGCTCTGGGAGCATTCTTACGCGAACCGGGGCCGGATTCCCATGGTCAACCTACGCCTCTTCCGTATCGAATCCTTCAGTTTCTGCACCTCTATTACCGCCATCCAGTTCCTGGGAACCACATCCGTTTTCGTGGTGCTGGCCATGTATCTCCAGCAGGGCATGGGATTCAATGCGCTGCAGGCCGGCATGCTCGGCCTGCCCAATGCGATTGCCTCGGCCTACGCCTCGGTGTGGGCAGGGCGCTACGCGGTGGCTTGGGGCCGGCATATCCAGGCTGGCGCTTTCGCGCTCGCACTGGTATCGCTCGCCTCAAGTATTCCGTTGGCCGCTGGAATTGCCTATTCGGGGTGGAGCCCGTGGTGGCTTTCCCTTCCCATTTGCGTTTTCGGCTTCGGAATCGGCGTCATTGGTTCGGCCAATCAGACCCAGGCGATGATTGATGTTCCGCGAGCCCACGGCGGTACCGCGGGCGGGGTGCAGCAAACCAGTCAGCGTATTACCACCGCTATCGGCAATGCCATGGTGACCGCCATCCTCTTCGCTTTCGTCAACGAAGGTACCCCGCGCGGAGACGGTGCCTGGTTCACCGGTTACGCGGCTTCCATGGGGACCATCTGTTTTATTGTGGCACTCGCTCTGACTGTCTCGATTATTTTCATGCGCCGGCCCGCTTCGCCGGCGATGCTGCGCGCCCGCGAAGCGAAGTAACGCATTGTCAAGCACCAAATAAAAACGGGGCCGGGGTCATGACGACCTCGGCCCCGTTCTCGATACGGCTAAGTTGGCGTGCATCCTAAATACCTGTAGCTGCTCGCCGGGAACCTCGCCGCGCGAGCGAAACTTAGTTCGGTCGCGCTCACGCGCCTCGCTAGTTCAGCCGCGCGGGCGGGATAGCCACCCCGCGCCCGAAGGTAACATCGCGAGCGGCTGCAAGTTTCGCGGGCAGCCCGGTCAATTCGATGAAGCCCTTCGCGTGGGACTGGTCGAAGGAGTCACCGGCATCGTAAGTAGCCAAATTGAAATCGTAAAGCGAAGCCTCCGAGCGTCGCCCGGTGACGGTAGCGCGCCCGCCATGCATAACCATACGAATATCACCGGAGACATAACGCTGGGTATCTTCGATATAAGCATCGAGGGAGCGCTTAAGCGGGGAGAACCACTGGCCTTCGTATACGATATCCGCCCAGCGATCTGCGACCGTACGCTTGAAACGAGCTTGCTCGCGATCCATCGTCACGTTCTCGAGTTCCTTATGCGCGGTGAGCAGCGCCATGGCGCCCGGTGCCTCGTAAATCTCACGGGATTTAATACCGACATAGCGGTCTTCAACCACATCAATCCGGCCAATCCCCTGCTTTCCAGCCCGCTTATTGAGCTGCTCAATAGCTTGCAGCGGAGTGACTGCTTCGCCGTCGATCTTAACCGGAATACCGCCCTCAAAGGTGATAATCACTTCATCAGGCAATGGCGGGTAGGTCGGATCATCCGTGTAGGTATACACATCCTTCGTGGGTGCATTCCATAGATCTTCGAGGTATCCGGTTTCAATGGCTCGGCCCCACACATTCTGGTCAATGGAGAAGGGATTGTGGTGGGTCGTTTCAATAGGCAAATTATGCTTATTGGCGTAATCAATAGCGAATTCGCGGGTGAGCGCGAGGTCACGCACCGGGGACAGGCAGGCTAGATCCGGCCCCAATTGGGTAATACCGTTCTCGAAACGTACCTGGTCATTACCCTTTCCGGTACATCCGTGCGCTACCGTACTCGCCCCGAACTGCCGGGCCGCCGCCACCAGGTGCTTGACGATAACCGGGCGGGAAATAGCGGAAATAAGCGGGTAAGCGTCCATATAGAGCGCCCCGGCCTTGAGGGCCGGCATGCAGTATTCGCTGGCGAATTCATCGCGGGCATCGGCGATATAGGCTTCCACGGCCCCGCAATCGAGGGCGCGTTGGCGAATGGTCTCCAGATCCTCGCCGCCCTGGCCTACGTCCACGGCAACGGTGATCACTTCAGCTCCGGTTCGTTCCCCGATCCATCCGATAGCCACCGAGGTGTCCAGTCCGCCCGAATAGGCGAGAACTACCCGCTCCTTCGCCATTATTACTCCTTTTTCTCCCCCATTGAGAGGAGGTGTTGCCTGATCTCTACCGCGCGTTCTTCGCTACGGGCAATGACCAGCACGGTGTCGTCTCCGGCAACGCACCCGAGCACGCCATCCAAGCGCGCCCGGTCGATCCCGGCGGCGAGTAGCTGCGCGGCCCCGGGCGGGGTGCGCAACACGATCTGGTTGAGAGCACATTCGGCGCTGAGCAGTATTTCACGAGCCCACCGCGCCAGGCGCTCCCCGGTATCCATTGTCTGGTCAGCGATGCGATATGCCATCGATCCGTCCACCCGGATCTTAACAGCCCCCAAATCGTCTAAATCACGGGAGAGCGTGGCCTGGGTGACATCCACCCCGGCACGTATGAGATACTCCCGTAATTCGTTTTGGGAACCGATGAGATGAGCTTCCAGAATCGAGGCGATAAGCCCTTGGCGGGCGGTGCGACTCGAAGGAATTCCAGCGGTCACAATGATCCTTTCGCATCACCGGGAACGCGAACCGGCGGCCCGCGCTCCCTTGCATTATAATCATACGCGCCAATGCAATTTTTTGCATTACGCGCGGCGGGTGCCGGCCCGAGTCAGGCAGACACCCGCATTAATGATGCCACGGCGCGCGCAAAGTCTCGGTAGCGTTCCATTTCCGTGCGGAACGGAACCAGCACGCTATCGCGAACTTCGGTTTCGATAGCGGCGCGCGCCCGCGTGGTGACCTGACGTTGAACGCGTTGCGCCCCGTGCGTGCGTGCGATCCGCGCGCTCATACTTACGACGACGCCGCATACGGAACCGGCCACCAAGCAGATCAGGCTCGCCCGACGCAGCCCCAGCGGAAGGGTCACTCCCCCGGCCTCGGTGACGATTCCAGCACCAATTCCCAGGGCACCCAGCACCAGTGCGGCAAAAGCCAGCCACTGGATGGCAGCGGCGAAGCCCCACCAGCGCGGCCGGTGCCAGGCCTGGCTTTCCCGCGCGATTATCCGGGCGACGTTATCGGCGAGCCGCGCAGCTTGCCGGGAACATTCATCGCGTACCGCCCCGCGCCAGGAACGCGGGAGAAAACGGGTAACTTGGGTGGTGAATTCGGCCAAAGTTACCCGAGTGTTTTCCACGGCTCCGGGGCTAGCCACCGCCGCAACGCCGCCCGCCACATACGGCCTGGCACCCGTATCGGTAGGGACGCCCGAATGAGAAGTATCTCCCGCTGTGGAACTAGGCACAATATTCACGCCCGTTTCGTTCTCGCTACCGGGAAGGGCGCGACTGCCACGTCCGCGCAGCAGCGGCCAGGCGGTAGCGCGCCGTGCGGAGCTGCGGTAGTTGTCCGCGGCGTCCCGGGCTGCGGAACGCAGCCCGCCGGCCCGAGCCAGCCCGCTAACAAACTCATCCACCCCGGCAATATCGGTGAGGTCACGCGGATACCCGCCTTGGTCATTGAGGTTTTCTGTGAGCGCGGCGCCCACGGTACGCACATCCGCGGCGAGTTTTTCCGCCGCGGCTCTCTTCCCCGCCGCGATCTCCACGAGCGCCCCACGAATTTCTTCGACTCCCTGCCCGGTGAGTGCCGAGGCCGCCACAATATCCGCGCTCACGCCTTCGGTGACGAGAATACGCCCCAGATCCGCGACAATAGCTTCTTCATCACCAGCACCGAGACGATCAACTTGATTGATGACGATGAGGAGAGACGAATGATATTCACCCATCGCGGCCAAGAAGTCTTCGTGAACCACGGCATCCGCGTATTTTTGGGGGTCGAGTACCCAGATAACCACATCGGCTCGGGCAATAATACGCTCGGCCTGGACGCGGTGGGTATCCACCGTGGAATCAATATCCGGCAGGTCCACAAGCACCAGATTGGCGGTGGTATCGGGAGCTAGCTGGAGCAGCACTTTACGTTCGCGCACCCCGAGCCAATCGAGGACATCAGAGGCATGGCGCCCCGAGACTCCTAGAGGTGCGCGGGTGGCTGGACGGGTGGCGGCCACCCCGGCCACCTCCTGTCCCACAATGGCGTTAAGCAGGGATGACTTACCCGAGCCGGTGGCGCCTGCCAGAGCCACCACGGTGCGTTCAGTTCCTATCAGACCGCGCTGGCGCGCGCGGGTTAGCACATCGCGCGCCTGGGCACGCACCGACTCATCAAGGTAGGCACCACCCAGGTCGAGGGCCTGCTCCAGGTTCTTTAATCCAGTGGGGAGATCCATCCGCGCCTCCCTTCCGCGCTGCGCATCGCCTCATCTAGCTCATTCAGAGCATCCGTGCTGACTCCCAAGCGCGCGATTTCCTCTCGATAGGGTGCGGCCGTGGCCGCGAAGAACTCTTCTGCGCGCCCGAGGAGATCCTCGGTAGCGGAAGCGGCCATGCGGCGAACAGCGTCGTCGCCGAAAATAGCTTCCAAAACGCGCTGCGCTACCACGGCCGTTCCCCCGGCGATAGCTACTTCTCCACCGGTAAGACCGGCGGAGTGAGCAAAAACAACCAGCATGAGCGCGACGCCCACCGCGTTAATACCGAGGGAAACGACGCGTGCGGTGAGCTGCTTGGCGTGCCCCTGCTCGCCGAGCATATCCATGAGAGCGCGGCGCCAATCACGGACCAGGGCTCCGGCAGCGTCCCGGCGAGCCGCGCGATACCTGCCGGCTTCGATAGCCCCGCCCACCGCGGCAGCATGCCCGGCATCTCCCGCCGCGGTATCGCGCTCGGAACCGGCCTCCGCGCCTCGGGACTCAACCGCGAGAACTATTCCCGCACCCGCTGCGCTGCGCTCCAATTCGGTGGTAAGGCAAGTGGCCAGGCCGGCGTCCGCGGTGAGGAGCATATCGGTGAGGGAGTCTTCGATGGCCTCTCCCACGGCTTCTTCGCTCGCGTTCCGGCTAGCGGTTCGCCGCGAGCTCAGCCGATCACGCCAACGCGTGACACCTGCCTGCACAGCGCGAGCCCACTGCCCGCTGCCGAGCATCTCATGCCAGCGACGCAGCACTTCTCCGCGCAACACGGTACCATCCGCGATACCGGATTCTATACGGGCACGTGCCTCTTTCAGCGCAGCACTGACATCTGCGTCTAAGCGTTCGGCTTCCTCGATCTGTTCGAGATAAGAGTCGCGGGCCCGGGCGCAGGTATCGGCCAGGCTAGTGAGCGCCCCGGTGAGAGTTTGGCGCGCTACCGAGGCACGCGAACGTTCATCGCGGGCGAGCCCGGCGAGCCACTCACGCAGCGGAGCCACATCAGCCTCCGGAATGCCCGGCGCCCCCGGGTACTCGGTTATCACGAAGAGCGGGGCGCTTCCCAAACCGCGTTCCTCAAGCCTGCGGATCAAATCGGGGCGAATCGCCGCGGCATCCCCAACAGGAACCCTATTGAGGACAACGGCAATGACAATATTGCGCTCGGCTGCTTCATCGAGGAGGGCCCATGGAATCGCATCCGAATAACGCGCGGCGGTGGTAACAAAAACCCACAAGTCAGCCGCTTGGAGAAGCTGGCCGGCCAATCTACGGTTATCCCCCTCGACCGAGTCAATATCCGGAGAATCCACCAGTGCCAGGCCCCGCGGGACACGAGGTGATTCCACCAAGCGGATGTCACCGCTCGCTTTCGCCGCCCGCGCGCTACCAACCGCTGCTGCGCCGTCGCTCACAACCACCGCTGCGCCCTTGCCGGAACGTTCTGGCGCAAGCGCTGCGCCGTCGCCACTCAAACGAGCTAGCCCGGGGAAAATACGGTCGCCGGAAAACCATGCTTCCTCCCCGGGAGCGTGGGCGAGCACCGGGATCCGGGTAGTGGGGCGCAGCGCGGAGGATGGTGTCACCGATGCACCCACGAGGGCGTTCACCAGGGCCGATTTACCCGAGCCCGTAGATCCGCCCACCACGGCCACCAGCGGCGCATCCAGGGAGCGCAGGCGCGGGAGCACGTAGTCATCAAGCTGGTGGAGACCGTCGGTGCGAGCATCACGCCCGTCTGCCGCCCCCGGGGTGGGCAGTGGGAACCTCAGGTCTTCCAGTGCCTGGCGCACCCGCTCAAGGGAAAGCAGGCGACTCACGGCATAATCACCCGCGGGTAGCGATCTTCTTCCGGCGGAGTCCAGGTATCCGGGTCAGCGGGGACCTGGGTGCCCGAGCGCACATCACGAACCTGCTCGCCTTCCGCCGTTGTAAACCACACAAAGGGAATACCGCGCTTATCGGCCGCTTTAATCTGCTTACCGAATTTCGTGGCGTTATGCGAGACGTCCGCCGGAATACCGCGGGCACGCAAACGTGCCGCGATGGTGGAGGCATGGTGACGTTCGGATTCATCGTTGACCGCCACGTACACGGCCGTGGGAACCTTGCGGCTAGCGCGCAGCAGATCCTGGTGCAGGAAACGTGCGAGCAGGCGCGATACCCCGATGGACAGGCCCACGCCCGGATAGCTGCGATTACCGGCCGTCGCCAGGTTATCGTAGCGCCCGCCCGAGCATACCGAGCCAAGATCTGCGTGACCTTCCACCGTCGATTCGAAAACAGAACCGGTGTAGTAGTCCAGACCGCGTGCAATAGACAGATCCGCGCTGACCGAACCGGGTATGAGAGAGTTCGCTTCGGTGACGAGTGTTGCTAGTTCTTCCAGGCCTTCGTCCAAGAGCGACGACGACGCACCGAGCGCGCGGACTCTGTCTACGAAGGAGGCATCCTCGGTGGTGATACCCGCCAAGCTCAAGGCAAGTTGCGCCTGCTCCGCGCTTGCACCCACGTGTTCGGAGAGTAACTCGGTCACCACTTGCGGACCTACTTTGTCGAGCTTATCTAGGATTCGCAGGGTTTCCTCGGTATTTTCCAGCCCGATCGCTTCGTAGAAGCCCTGGGCGAGTTTACGGTTCGAGGCACGCACCCGCACCCGCGGGATGGGAAGCTTACTCAACGCATCAACCATGACGAGCGGCAACTCAATATCGTGGTGGAAGGCGAGGGAGTCCTGGCCAACCACATCAACATCAGCCTGGTAAAACTCCCGGAAGCGCCCGTCCTGGGGGCGTTCGCCGCGCCAGACCTTCTGGATTTGGTAGCGCTTGAAGGGGAAATCGAGTTTTCCGGCGTTCTCCAGCACGTAGCGGGCCAGCGGCACGGTGAGATCGAAATGAAGACCGAGGCCGGAATCCTGGCCTTCCTCCCCCTGGAGGCGGCGCAGCACATACACTTCTTTGGAAGTTTCGCCCTTACGCAGCAGCTGATCCATAGGTTCGACGGCGCGAGTTTCCACCCCCGAAAAACCGTGGAGTTCAAAGGTGGAACGCAGGGTGTCAAGAACTTTCTGTTCCACGATACGGGCTTGCGGAAGCCATTCGGGGAAACCGGAAATCGGCGCAATTTTCATAGGTACTATTCTTTCACTTCATCGCGATATAGGCGCGCAGGTACGGTGAGGCTTTGAGCTCGCGCGCCAGGGTGGAGGGTTTGCCGTGGCCGGGGAAGAAAATCGTGGAGCCGTCCACCTCGGCAACGATGGTGCGCAAGGAAGCACGCATCTGCGCATCGTTCCCGCCCGCGAGGTCGGTGCGGCCCACTCCGTCCCGGAAGAGCACATCTCCGGTGATCATGAAATTCTCCCCGAAACCCCAATCGGGAAGCTGCGGAGTTTCTGGATCCGCTTCGAAACGCCCCGAGAAGAGAAAAACTGTCGAGCCCTCGGTATGCCCCGGGGTGGCGATGGCGCGCAGGTGCACACCGGGAACCAGTTCCATTCCCTCCGCGTATATTTCTTCGGGAAGGGGCACGATCTTCTCCGGTTTCACCCAGGAACGCCCCCCGGTGGCAGCCAGGACGAGCGGCGCGTAAAAAGCATTGACGATCGGATTATCCAGCCGGTATGCGTCAGGCTCAGCGATAAAGCACGGCACGCTTGAGCCGGCCACCACCCCGGCATCCCACACATGATCCCCGTGCCCGTGCGTGGCCAGTACGGCACCCAGGCGCAAATGACGGGCTGCCAGGGTGCGTTCTACCCACGCGGCGCTGCCAGCTCCCGCATCAACAACCAGGGCAACCCGATGAGTAGGGTCGGCCATGATATAACAATTCGCCTCCAGGGCAGTATTGGAATACCGCAAGAAAATCATGCATTAACCGTATCCTTTCTCCCGATTTTTTCCTACTGGCACCCGGAATCCCTTTCTCCGTGGCACAATTGTGGTATACCGTAAGAATTAAAGTTGTCCCGCGGCGTGTACCTCACGCCTCTTTCTCCACAAGGAGTAACAATGTCCACAGCTCATCCCGCTCAGCCCGCTCCCGCGCCGCTGGATCCGGCCGCCGTCGCCAAAGCCCGTCCTTTCGGACGCGTGGACGACGAAGGGAAGGTGTGGCTTAAGGATGGCGATACCGAACGGGTCGTTGGCCATTACGCGGCTTCCGGCACCGAAGATGATGCCCTGGAATTCTATATTCGCCGCTATATTGACCTGGATACCCAGGTAAGTCTGGCAGAAACGCGTGCCCACCACGTATCCCCCGAAGAAAGCCGCAAGTCAATTGCATCCCTACGCAAGGAACTGGCCGAACCGGCCGCGGTGGGTGATATCGCGGCGCTGCGCACTCGCTTGGATAAGCTCGAAGAAGTCGTGGCCGTACGCGCGAAGGAATACGCGGCTCAGCGCGCCGCCGCCAAGGAAGCTGCTCTCCAGGAGCGAACCCAGATTGTGGAACGCGCTGAGGAACTCGCCAACGCGAATCCGCACACCATCCACTGGCAGAATACCCGCGCTGAGCTCAATGATCTTTTCGAAAGTTGGAAACGGGCCCAGCGCCAGGGGGCGCGCATTGATCGTCCCACCGAAGAAGCACTGTGGCGGCGCTTTGCTACTGCCCGCTCCACCTTTGATCGCGCCCGGCGCAACCACTATAAGGAACTGGATGTACGCCGCAGCCAGGTGAAGGCCACCAAGGAAAAGCTCATTGCGGAGGCCGCCGCGCTCTCCTCCTCCACCGATTGGCGGGAAACCGGGGATCGCTACCGCGAACTCATGGATGAATGGAAGCGGGCAGGGCGGGCCGGGCGCCGCGATGACGATAAGCTCTGGGAGCGTTTCATGGCCGCTCGCCAACCTTTCTACGACGCTCGGGATGCGCATTTCAGCCAGGTGGATAGCCAGTACGCGGAAAATTTGGCCGCTAAGCTCGAATTGGTGGCGGAAGCTGAAGCTCTCCTTCCCATTACCAATGTTGATGAAGCCCGCGAAAAGCTCCGTGAGATCGGGGAACGCTGGGATGAGATCGGCTTCGTGGCCCGCGGTGATATCGCCCGGACCGAGGGCCGGATGCGGGAAATTGAGGAAAAGATTCGCGCGGCGGAAAACGACCGCTGGAACCGTACCGACCCGGAAAAGCAGCAGCGTTCTTCCGGTATGGCCGCCCAGCTCGAAGCGCTTATCGCCGAACTCGATGAGGAAATCGCCCAGGCCCAGCAGTCCGGTGATGAAAAGAAGCTCACCGAGCTAAACGAAGCGCGGGCCGCCCGCGTGGCCTGGCTCGAGCAGGTAAATAAGGATCTGTAACTTTTTCCTACCTGTGGATAAATGCAAGCCGCTCTCCCCACCTGGTGAGAGCGGCTTGCATTATTTTATTCACCACCACACACTCTCGGTATGTATGTGGATGGGGTGCAGCGCCTGGATATTAACGCTGGCTTACTGGTGGAATACGCTCCCGGGTTAGTGTGCGCGGCTGATTGTGCCGCCTATGCGGCGCTGCGGGCTTCTCTTCTTGCGCAGGTACTGGGGCGGGATAGCATCGCCACCACGCTGAGCGCAATGTGGGTTTATACCGGTTACTGGCCCGCGGACCGGCTGATTCGGATCTGTAGCGTGCGAGCTAAGTCACGGACTATCCGCAAGCCGGCACCCGAGGAGCGCCAATCGATAGCCGGCTTGTGCTTAACCACGCTGCCGCGTACCATCACGGATATTTTTCGCCAGGAAGCGCTGGACGTAGCAATTACCTGTGCTCTGGAGGTGGCGCGGCAGCGCCTTCTAGAAGCTGATGGGTGGGAAGCGGCGGCAGAAAACCTGACCGGCCGGCACCTCGCCGCAGCGCGTGCGGCTGTGCATGCTATTGCCCAGCGCTAAGCACGGGAGCGACCAGGAGCTTCCGGCATTCAGCTCCGTGCCGTAACCGCGGCGAATCCGCGCTATGCACGCGGAGATTCCACCCGGCGCTGATTAGCGGGCTTGGAATTAGTCACCCGGTACGCATCGTACACGCCTTCAATCTTGCGTAGATCTGCCAGCACCCGAGCTAGGTGATGCGGATCGGCCATCTCAAAGGTGAAGGTATTCCGCACCATGCGTTCTTTCGTGGTCATCATATTGCCGGCCAGAAGATTCACCCCGTTATCCAGGAGCGCTCGGGAAATATCGGAGAGCAAGCCCTGCCGGTCGAGTGCGTCCACCTGGACCTGGATAACGTACACCGCTTCGGAATCATCAGCCCAGTGCACCTCGAGGAATCGTTCCGGTTGCTTTTGCAACTGCTCCACATTCGGGCAATCCGCGCGGTGGATGGACACACCCGAGCCGCGAGTCACGAAACCAACGATGGAATCGGGGGGAACCGGGGTGCAGCAGCGGGCTAGCTTGACCATAACATCCCCGGCTTCCATGCCCTGGACCACCACAGCGTTATCGGTGCTGGCCGTGCTCCGCCGCCGTGAAATACGGTTCGGAGTCACTGCCTCCGCGAGAGTTTCCTCCACCCCGGCCTGCCCGCCCTGGGAGGTAATGAGGTTACGCACCACCGTTTCGGGGGAGATATCCCCTTCCCCAATACCCGCGTACAGGTCATCGACGGAACTGCGTCCGGCCTCCCGCGCTACTTCCGCGAGTGTGTCATGGCTCATGAGGCGCTGGACGGGTTGGTTACGTTTACGGATGGCGCGGGCAAGCTTATCCTTGCCCTCTTCTACCGCTTCATCCCGGCGACTCTTCTTGAACCACACCCGGATCTTGGCGCGGGCACGCGGACTTGCCACGAAATCAAGCCAGCCGAGGGAAGGCCCGGCATCCGGGCTTTTCGCGGTAATAATCTCAACCGTATCCCCGGATTCCAGCTTGTGATCGAGGGTGACGAGACGATCATTCACCCGCGCCCCCACCGTACGATGCCCCACTTCCGTGTGGACGGCATAGGCGAAATCGACCGGGGTGGCTCCGGTGGGGAGCTCCATAACTTCCCCGGCCGGAGTGAACACGTACACCTTATTACCGGAGATCTCATAGGAGAGCGACTCGAGGAATTCTGCCGGGTCCGCGGTTTCCCGCTGCCAATCAACTAGCTGGCGTAGCCAGTTGAGCTGAGTTGTTTCTTCGTCGACTTTCGCGGTCCCGCCCCCCCGCTTGGTGGCATTCGGGTTTTCCTTATACCGCCAGTGCGCTGCCACTCCGTATTCCGCGCGCCTATGCATATCGTAGGTACGGATCTGAATTTCAAGAGAGCGGTTATCCGGGCCGATAACCGTGGTGTGAATCGACTGGTAGAGGTTGAATTTGGGGGTGGTGATATAGTCCTTGATCCGCCCCTGAATGGGCGTGAAAATAGTATTGGCAACGCCCAGCACCGCGTAGCAGTCCGGGATGGTTTCCACGAGTACCCGCACTCCCACGAGGTCATAAATATCTTCGAAGTCCTTACCCCGCAAAATCATCTTCTGGTAGATGGAGTAATAGTGCTTGGGGCGACCGGTAATCGTGCATTTAATATGGGAACTCTTGAGCTCCCGCTCCAAAATGGCCTTGATTTTCGCGATATACGCTTCGCGTTCCGGGGTGCGTTCTTGCACCAGGGATTCAATTTCGGCGTAGACCTCCGGGTACATGGTTTTAAAAGAGAGGTCCTCAAGTTCCCATTTAATGGAATTCATGCCGAGGCGGTGCGCGAGGGGCGCGTAGATCTCCAGGGTTTCATGTGCCTTGGATCGTGCCTTTTCCTGCGGCATGAAACGCCAGGTGCGGGCATTATGGAGCCGGTCGGCAAGTTTAATGAGAAGCACGCGGATGTCTTTGGACATCGCGATCACCATTTTGCGCACCGTTTCCGCCTGCGCTGCTTCTCCGTATTCGACCTTATTGAGCTTCGTGACTCCGTCCACGAGTAGTTCCACGGTGGAGCCGAAATTCTCCCGGACCTGCTCGAGGGTGTACCCGGTATCTTCCACTGTGTCGTGGAGGAGAGCACCCACGAGGGTATCCTCGTCCATTCCGAGTTCGGCGAGGATGGTTGCCACCGCGACCGGATGCGTAATATACGGCTCTCCCGAGCGCCGCTTCTGGCCACGGTGGCATTCCTCCGCCACGTTATACGCCCGGATAATGCGTTCCTTATCGACATTACCCAGGGCGCGCATAAGGGGTTCCAGGGCATCAGGAACCTGGCTGGCCGTGCGTCCGGTCAACCACGATAGCCGCGATAGTACCCGCGGACCCTGCGATTCCGACATGCCCCACTCCCCTCTTGCGTTAATCGAAGGTTAGCACCGCTTCGACCTGCCTACCGGCCAGACGCTCCCGACCGCCCATACCCGCCAGCTCAATGAGCATGCACAGGCCGGCCACAATCCCGCCCGAGCTTTCCACCAGCTCACAGGCTGCATTCGCGGTTCCACCGGTGGCGAGAACGTCATCGATGATAAGAACGCGCTGTCCATCTTCAATATTAAAGGGCTGAACCTCCATGCGGGCCGAACCGTATTCCAGTTCATAATCAACCCCGATAACCGGCCCGGGCAACCGCCCGGCTTTGCGGATGGTGACCATTCCCAGCCCCATGGCGTAGGCCAGCGGCGCGGACAAAATAAATCCGCGTGATTCCAGCCCGGCGACGGCGTCGATCTTACCTTCGTAATGGCGGGCCAGCTCATCAATAAAGAGGTGGAATGCTTCACCGTCTGCTATCAGCGGGGTGATATCACGAAAGATAACCCCCGGCGCCGGGAAGTTTTCACGTTCTCGCACCCGACTGGCCGCTAGTTCCACGAGTTGCGAAGAAAACGCAGTGCTCACTTCTTGCTCCTCTTCTTGCGACGCGGCTGCGCGGTATTACCAAGATGGTGGCCAGGTTCGAGCACCGCGGAGACGACGTCCTCTTCCGCAACACCGGCCTCAACACGCTGGGCGCGCGCGGCAGCCACTTCCGCGTTATGGGCCTTGATGCGCGGATCGGCATTCGTCAGGGTGACGGCGAGCGGTGCCGCCAAGAAGATGGACGAGTACGCCGAGAGCAGCAGACCGACGAAGAGCACCAGCGCAAGATCGCGCAAGGTACCCGCGCCCATGAGGTACACCCCGATGAACAAAATGGATGCCACCGGCATAATCGAGGTGACCGAGGTGTTGATGGAGCGGATGAGAGTCTGGTTGACGGCGTGGTTCGTGGACTCCCCGAAAGTCACACGGTGCTGACGCAGCACATGCTCGGTATTTTCACGGACCTTATCGAAAACCACCACGGTGTCGTACAGGGAGTAGCCGAGGATCGTCAGCAGACCGATCACTGTGGACGGCGTGAATTCAAATCCAAAGAGGCAGTAAATACCCACCGTCACCACAAGGTCGTGGAAGAGCGCAACGATTGCACCCAGGGCATTGCGCCAGGATCGCATATAAGCCCACAGCGCGAGGAGCACCAGCACGATAAAGACCACGAAACCCTGGAGGGCCTTCGTGGAAATATCTTGGCCCCAGACCGGGCCGATATACGTGGAGGTGACATCCTGCACGGAGGTTCCGTACGCTTCAGCCAATTCCGTGCGGATCGCTTCTGTTTCCGCATTACCCACCCCGGTACCATCAGCATTCGCCGAGGTCTGGATACGTAAGGCGCTCTCGCCTACCTGGGCCACGCGAGCGGCTTTATCCCCGCCGTGGCGGGCCATGATATCCGAGGCGAGGCGCTGATCGGTTGTTTGCGCTCCCGAGACCGTGAATTGAGATCCACCGGTGAACTCAATACCCATATTGAGCCCGCGGGTGAAAAGCGCGATAAACGACGCGATCACGCAGATAATCGCAATGGTGTACCAGGTCTTGCGCCGCTGCACGATTTTGAAGCTGCGCCGCCCGGTGTAGAGATCGTTACCTAAGGTGTACATCGACATTAGGCGTTATCCTTTCCCTCGCTGCTCGCGGGAAGAGCGGCACGGCGCTCCCGGGTGCGACGCTCGGCAAGCGAGCCTTCGCCGGGAACCTTGCGGCCGCGATACGCCGGGGTATGCGCCAAATGCTTGGCGGACATACCCGATGCCGGGTGCCCCCCACCGAAGAATTTAGTACGCACCAGCAGCGTCATAAGCGGATAGGTAAACATAAAGACGACGACGAGGTCGAGGATGGTTGTGAGCCCCAAGGTAAAGGCGAAACCACGCACCGAACCCACCGCAATGAAGTAGAGCACCCCGGCCGCGATGAGGTTGACGGAATCAGAAGCGATAATTGTGCGGGTCGCGCGCTTCCAGCCACGTTGCACCGCGGTGCGTACCGCGTGCCCGTCGCGAATCTCATCGCGAATACGCTCGAAGAACACGATGAAGGAATCGACCGTGATACCGATGGAAATAACCAAGCCGACGACGCCGGCCATTGACAAACGGTAACCCATCACCCAGGACAGTAAACAAATAACCCCGTAGGACAGGCCCGTGGCGAGGACCACCGAACCGATAGCCACAATAGCCAGGGCGTGGTACTGCCACACAAGGTAAAGCACGATGAGCACGAGACCGATGAGGCCGGCCACCAGGCCCGCGCGCAGCGATTCCGAACCGAGGGTGGCGGAAATCTGCTGTTCGGATTGCACCTCAAATTCCAGGGGTAGCGAACCAAATTGCAGCTGGTTGGCCAGCACGCGCGACGTCGTCGCATTAATGCCGGAACCGTTAATAACGGCCTGCCCACCCGAAATCTGGGTTTGCGGAATCGCGGAGGAAATAACGCGCCCGTCCAGCACGATGGCGAATTGGTTTTGCGGGCTCTGCAAGCCCACCAAACGCCCGGTAACCTCAGAGAACTTCTGCGCGCCCTCATTATCGAATTCTAGCTGTACGATCCACTGGCCCTGCTGCTGATCGAAACCGGAGGTGGCCCGGGTCAGATTCGTTCCGGCAATTTCTGCCGGACCTAGCACGTACTTATACGGCGTCACCTCACCCGTTTTAGAATCCTTGCTTTGCCCGCAGGCAACCAAGGCTGTATCCGGGTTTTCTTCCGGGGCGGTGGCCGGGTTCTCCGCGGTGCAATCCAAGGTCAGCGCATCGTAGGTGACCCGCTCGGTTTTCGCCCAGGCCGGATCCGAAGCGCTGGTGGGCTGGCTGGGCGGAGTGGTGGAGAGCTTGCCGTCTCCATCCGCGTCGGCGGCCTTCATGGCCGCTTCTTCCAGCGCGGTGCCGGTCAGGGGTGCGGCGTTATCGCCTTCGCCCTTCATGGTTCCCGGATTTGCCATCGCGAGGACCGGGCGCATCCGCAACACCGCGGAATTACGCACGAGGTCAAGGGTTTCCTGACTGGGATGCCCGGGCAGACCCACCACGATATTCGAGCCACCCTGGGAGGTGATCTCCGCTTCAGCCACACCCGAAGCGTCCACACGCTGGCGAATAATTTCAATCGCCTGGTTGACATCTTCCGAGGTGATCTCCGAATTATCTGTGGTCTTCGGAGTAAGGATGAGCTCCGTACCGCCTTCGAGGTCAAGGGCGAAATTCGGGGTCCACCGGGATTCCGATCCGGAACCCGCCACCGATCCGACACCGAGGGAGACGAAGAGTGCGATCGCCAAGATCGCAAGGGTAATGATCCGGCGCCAGGATAACCGGACGCCGGAATTTTTAGATTGAGACATAGTGTTTACTTCCAGGCCGAGCCCGACTCATCTTTCTTTTCACCAAAAGCCGAGTCCGTACTCCGAGGAGTCACGTGATCGGTAGCTTCCGAGGCAGTATCCGCACCGCTAGCACCGGCGCTGGCTTCTTCCGAAGCGCTCAGGCGGGCAGCTTCCGCGGCATCTTCCGCCGCCGCTTCTTCTTCACTGACCGGTGCGAAAGGAATGGATGCCTGCTCCCGAATAGCCAGACGCGACCACACAGTTTCATCCCCGGAGGGACTTTCAAGCGTCACCGCATCCCCGTCAATAGCAACGATGCGCCCGTAAAAACCCGCGGTGGTCATGACATCCGTGCCGACCACCAGAATGCTGTTGCGGTGTTCTTCAGCACGTGCCCGGGCCTTCTTATTGGACTGGGACATGAACAGAACCATCCCCACTAGGATGGCGCCCATGATGACGAATTCCACGCGAAAGCTCCTTGGAAAAGACAATAATTACCGTGCCAGTTTACCGTGCATAACTGAAAACACCTGCGGCCGTGACGAAACTAATCTGTAGGCGGAGTTAAACCCAGATGCGTCCAGGCCCGCGGGGCTGCCATCCGCCCGCGCGGGGTGCGCACCAAATAGCCTTCGCGCACCAGGTAGGGCTCCACCACCGTCTCCACTGTTTCCGGTTCTTCTCCCACCGAAACCGCCAGAGTAGTCAGACCCACCGGCCCACCCCCGAAGCGAGTGCAGACCGCGTCGAGTACCGCGCGGTCAAGGCGATCCAGCCCGGCGGGATCCACCTGGAAAAGATCGAGGGCAGCCCGCGCGGCCCTCAGGTCCAGCTCCCCGGTGCCGCGCACCTGCGCCCAATCCTGGACACGGCGCAGCAGCCGGTTGGCGATACGCGGGGTACCGCGCGAGCGCCCGGCAATTTCCTGCGCGGCATCCTCGGTAATGCTATGGCCGAGCTTGACGGCATTGCGCCGCACAATGCGGGCTAGATCGCGCTGTTCGTAATACTCCAGATGCGCCGTGAAGCCGAAGCGATCACGCAAGGGAGCGGGCAGCAAACCGGCGCGCGTCGTCGCCCCTACCACCGTGAAGAACGGTAGCGGCAGCGGGATCGAGGTGGCACCCGGTCCCTTCCCGACCATCACGTCCACCCGAAAATCTTCCATAGCCAGGTAGAGCATTTCTTCGGCGTTGCGAGCCAGGCGGTGGATTTCGTCAATGAACAGGACGTCGTTTTCCTGTACGGAGGAGAGAATCGCGGCCAGGTCTCCTGAATGTTGAATCGCCGGCCCGGAGGTTAGGCGCAGCGCCCCACCCACTTCCGCCGCGATAATCATGGCGAGGGTGGTTTTCCCCAGACCCGGCGGGCCGGAGAGGAGCACGTGATCGGGGGTGCGCCCGCGCTGCACCGCGGCCTGGAGCACGAGGGAAAGCTGGTCGCGCACGGTATCCTGGCCCACGAATTCGGAAAGCTGACGCGGGCGCAGGGCCGCTTCGGCGGCGCGCTCTGTTTCGTTGGCTTCCGGGGAGACCAGGCCCGCTTCGAAGGAAAAATCATCACTCATGAGCGGCGGGCCCCTAGTATTTGGAGACTGGCGCGCAGTAGTTGGGCCACGGTGCCCTGGGGTACGTGGGTGCGCGCTTCTTCATAGGCGGCGACGGCGTCGCTTTCCTTCCACCCCAGTCCCACCAGACCGGCCACCACGGCATCTGGATCAGCCCCGGCGCTGGCCACCTCACCCGCCGCTACCGGTGCCGGACCGAGCTTATTGCCCAGCTCCAAAATAATGCGCTGGGCGCTTTTCTTGCCGATGCCGGGGACCCGAGTGAGGGCCGCTTCGTCCTTGGATTGCACGGCAGCGCGCAGGGCGTTCGGGGTATGGACGGAGAGGAGTGTGAGCGCGACTTTGGCGCCGATCCCGGAAACCGTTTGCATGATTTCGTATACGTCGCGCTCGTCCGCCTCGCTAAAACCGTAGAGGGAGGGGAGATCATCGCGGCTGGCAACCAGCGAGGTGTAGAGAAAAGCTTCCGCTCCTTCGCGCAGCGTGGCGAGGGTAGCCGGCGTCGCAAAAACTTTGACGCCCCACCCGCCCACTTCCACCACCGCGAACGTGGTGGTGACACGGCTGACAGTTCCGCGAATACTTGCAATCACTCAGGTCTCCTTCCTCATGACTCTAACCGCTAGCGGAGCGCTGCGGGGAGACCGCGCCGGCGCGCCGACTCATGCGCTCAGCTCCCGCCCACATACGCTGCGCGGGGGTTAAATCCGCACCTTCAGCGCGCGGGAGAGTGCCGGCCCCACCGTGCTGACCGTTATCCACCGTGGCATCCAGGGCGTGGGCACCCCCGCGCCAGGCGTGGGTAATCGCGATGGCGAGGGCGTCCGCGGCATCCTTGGGGCGCGGGAGTTCGGCCAGACCTAGAATCCGCTGGACCATATTTTGCACCTGGAGTTTCCCGGCGCGCCCCGAGCCGGTGACCGCCGCCTTCACTTCGGAGGGCGAATGCAAGCCGAGGGGCAGCTGGGCACGGGCGGCGGCCAGCATCGCGATGCCGGCCACCTGCGCGGTCGAGGTCACCGAGCGCACATTTTCCTGCGCGAAAACGCGTTCCACCGCCACGACCTCGGGGGAAAATTCCGCGATCACCGCGTCAATCTCATCCGCGATAAGGAGGAGACGCCGATGCGGAGCCAGATCCACCGGGGAGCGCGCCACGCGCATATCTACCAAACGCACCCGCCGCGTTACCTCAGCGTCAATGGTCCCCAGCCCGCAGCGCGTGAGTCCCGGGTCAATCCCCAGAATGCGCACTACTCACCCTCGAGCTCAGCGAGGATCTCATCGGCAATATCCGCGTTGGTGTAGACCTCTTGAATATCGTCCACATCATCGAGGGCATCGGTGAGCTTGAGGAGCTTTTCCGCACCGGCCCGGTCAAGGGGAACATTGGTGGAGGGCACAAAGCGCGATTCTGCCGAATTGTAGTCAATTCCGGCTTCCTGAAGCGCGGTGCGCACGGCTACCACATCGCTGGCCGCGCAGTAGATGGTGAAGGTTTCGCCGTCGTCCTCAATTTCTTCGGCACCGGCATCCAGCACCGCCATGAGAACATCATCTTCGGAGTTATCCCCCTTAACCGCTTCCACCACACCGCGACGGTTAAAGAGATAGGAAACCGAACCGGGATCCGCCAGTGTTCCCCCATTGCGCGTGAGTGCGGTACGCACATCCGAGGCAGCGCGATTGCGATTATCGGTCAGGCACTCGATGAGGATAGCCACGCCACCCGGACCGTAGCCTTCATACGTAATGGCTTCGTACTGGATGGAATCATCAGTTTCACCCGAGCCACGCTTGACGGCGCGATCAATATTATCGGCCGGCACCGAGTTCTGCTTGGCTTTGCGGATCGCGTCAAAGAGTGTGGGGTTACCCGCGGGATCGCCACCACCGGTTGCCGCTGCCACTTCAATATTCTTGACCAGACGCGCGAAAAGCTTGCCGCGCTTGGCGTCATTAGCGGCTTTCTTATGCTTGGTGGTTGCCCACTTGGAGTGTCCTGACACGTGTCCTCCCGAGTAGATAAAAACTTCCGGAGCCATTGTACGCGGTTCAAGGGCTAGGAACTATTACCTGGGCCGCAGCGCGCCTTCGCTGTACTGTGCCGGGAGCTTAGTTCTCCCAAAGTTCGTGGCAGGTTCCATCCCAGCCTGCATGGACGTGAGCCGCCAGCTGCGCGAGGCCCGCCGGGTAGACCCGCTCGCGCGGGGAGCCGTTGAGTTGCGCGGCGCAACGCCAGTCGATAGCGTCTAGCAGCTCTTTTTCCGCAGCGGTCCAGGCCCGCCCGCTTCCGGTCACCGCCGCGCGGGCGCGCACCGCGTCCAGGCGCACCGCGAAAAATACTTCGTCTTGGCTGAGGGTGGCACGCGCGAAACGAAAAGTTGCGTGCCGGCGCAACACCGGCCCGATGAGTTCTGTTTCTGTTACGACGACGCCGGTTTCTTCCAGAAATTCCCGCACCGCGGCCTGCCGGGGACTTTCCGTATCTTCCAGTCCCCCACCGGGCGTGAACCACCACCGGTGCGTGGGGTCGTCTCGGTCGTGCCCGCGGATGAGGAGGACTCGACCGGCTTCATCCAGGGCGATAATGCGCGCAGCGCGCCGGGGAGTGCGGGTCATCGGGAACTCTTACTCATCGTCAATATCGATGGTTTGCGGGACCGGGGCGTGCCCGGCGATGGGGAAAATGGAGAGGACTCGGGAGTTGCGCACCCGGCGGGCCTGGTCCACATGCGAATTATGGAAGGAGCGCGTCATACGCACATCGAGGCGGGCCCGCGCGAGCCGCCGGTAAAACTCGCGGGCGGCCGGGTCGGTGATATCGCCGGCATCTAGTTCATCCACGGTGAGGCGCAGGGCGCGGGAAAGTTCGGATTCCACCGCGCGCCGCTCCCGGGCTGCCGCGGCCGGATCGGGAAGATCGCCGCGCATATCACCGGGCAAGGCTTCCAATCCGTCCGCCACCACCGGAAGCATGGAGGCCGATAGGACCCGCTGGGCGCTATCGGTGAGGATAAGCGCTCCGGCCATATCCAACTCCCCGGACATAGCCATATCGTAGGCGGTGCGGGCGCGAGCGGCGAGCGCCTGTTCCACCGCGCGGCGGGATTTGAGGAGGGTGGTGTGGAGGCGGTCGAGGCGGCGGGCCGCCCCGGCCGCACTCAGGCCGAGAAGGAGAAGTACCACACCGGCGACGAGCGCAAGCCACCACCATAGATTCACTGCTCTACCTCCATCTGGGCGGTGCGAACCGCTGTTTCGTACACGGCAAAGACTTGAGAGGCAACCGTGGACCAGTCGTAGCGTTGCGCTTCGGCCTGACCGGCCTGCGCTACCCGGGTCCGGCGTTGCGGATCGCGCAGGGCCGCCACGGCCACCCGGGCCAGATCCTCCGGGTCTTCATTGGCGAAGTGGTCCCCGAAGGTTCCTCCGCCCAATACCGCGCGGAAGGCGGGAATATCTGAGGCGAGCACGAAACCGCCCGCGCTCATCGCTTCGATAAGAATAATTCCGAAAGATTCGCCCCCGGTATTGGGTGCCACGTAGAGATCCACGCTCGCGAGCATCGCTGCTTTATCGGCATCGCTGACCGGCCCGAGGAAAGTCACCCGGGCGCCCGCAGCCCCGAAGAGCTCCCGCGCTGCTTCCTCATCGCCTTTACCGGCAACGAAGAACCGTGCTCCCGGGAATTCGCGCAGGATCAGCGGGGCGGCAGCGGCCAAAACCGGCAGGCCTTTACGCGGTTCGTCCAGGCGGCCGAGGAATCCGAACGTGGGTGAGTCGGGCGTGCCGGTGAAGCGGGCGTCTCGCGGTACTTCGAAATCGGCGGTATAGACGCCATTGGGAATAATAAAAGCGTCCCCGCCTAAATACTGCACCGTGGTGCGGCGTGCTTCTTGGGAGACCGCGATGCGCGCCTGGATCTTTTCCAGGATCGGACGCAGGACCGGAGAAAAGAGGTCAAAGGCCCGGGAGCGATCCATGGCGGTGTGGTGGGTGGACACCACCGGGCATTCCGCGCTCATCAGGGCGAGCATAGAAACGGAAGGAACGAAAGGTTCGTGCACGTGGAGCACATCGAAATTCCCTTCCCGCAGCCAGCGCCGCACCGCGCGATTGACGCGTGGCCCGAAAGAAAGGCGAGCCACCGAACCGTTGTAAGGAATCGCCACGGAGGCTCCCACCGGTACCACGTAATCGGGTAGTGCCTCGTTTTCTTCACTCGGGGCGATCACTGAGACGCTGTGCCCGCGGGCGATGAGCTCCTCGGCCAGATCCCGGATATGGAATCCCACTCCCCCGGGCACGTCCCATGAATAGGGGCAGGCAATCCCGATGTTCACGGCGTTCCTTCCTTCGCGTCGTACTCCGCTTGGCGGCGCGCGAGTTCTCGAGCGGCTTTCTCGCGGTTGGTGCGGTAGCGCTCACCGTCCAAATCAGCAACGAAAACAGGCTGGAGCATATGCCAGTCCTCCGGGTGCTCGGCCAGCACGTTTTCAAAAGCCGCGATCCACTCCTGGGTGATTCGCGCTATTTCCACGTGGCGCTCGCGCGGGGAGGCCGAGGCGTCCACCCGGGCGCGGATAGGTGCGCCGCTGCGCAGAACCATGCGCCACCGGGTAGGTACGTGCCGGGTACGTTCCTTTTTCACGTAGTAGGAAAAGATAGGAACGACGGCGCAGCCGGTATCTATGGCGAGGATGGCAGGCCCGGCAGCGGCGAGCATCTTCTCCCCGAAGAATTCCACTTCCACACCGGAAGCGGTGAGATCGCGATCAGCTAGAACCGGGGCGAGAATGGGGGCCCGGCGGGCATCCTCCGCGAGGCGGTGGATCGCCCCGCCACCTTTAACCACGGGATAGATAACCATGCCAATATTTTCACGAAGCTGAACGAATCGTTCGAATACCTCGGCGGGTTCTAGTTTTTCTACCAGGGTGTGCACAGGGGCGAGGAAATAGCGCGACCACGCGCCGGCCACATCCCAATTGCCCATGTGCATGAGCGCTCCGATGAGGGCGTTGCCGCGGGCGAATTCCGCTCGGGCGGAATCGAGGCCGTCCTCGATAACCCGCGCTGCTAAATCATCGGCTTCCCACGTTGCCAGGCGCAGGGCTTCATAGTAGTAGCGCATATAGGAACGCAGCGCGGCGCGGGTGAGACGGCGGGCGGCCCCGCCGCGCATATCTGGGCGTACCCGCGCGAGGTTGCGGCGCAGCTGCTGGGTTCCGCGCAGTGGCAGGGTTCCGGCAAGCGTCCCGACCGCGGCGAAAAGACCGCGGCCCACCGGTTCGGGGAGTCGAGCCAGCGCCCCGGTAGCGCGAAAAAGAAGATTGCCGAGATTCACTGGCCGCTCCCCTGGCCGGCCCGTTCACCGGCGGCCCGCTCGCCGGCACCGTACTCCGCGCGGGACTGCCGGTACACGGTGACCATGCGCTGGGCCACCGTGATCCACCCGGCTACCGCAAGATAACCGAGTGCCACCAGCAACACCCAGGCGCTGGCTCCGTAGCCGGTTATCAGTGCCCCGAGCAGCACGATCACCAGCCGGTCAGCGCGTTCGCTGATCCCCACATTCGCGGTGAACCCCACCGCTTCGGCGCGGGCCCGCGCGTAGGAGGTGCATAGCGCGGCCGGGAGAGCCGCCAGGCAGGCCAGTGCCAGCCAGTCGGTGAGCCCGGCCCCCGCCCCGATGTTCCAGCGCGTGATCCACAGCAGAATCCCGCAAAATATCGCGGAATCTGCCAGGCGGTCCAGGGTGGAATCCAGGAAGGCACCCCAGCGGGAGGCAGTTCCGGTCAACCTCGCAATTTGGCCGTCAAGACTGTCGAAAATCACGGTGATGCCGATAAGCCAGGAGGCCCAAACCGGGTGCCCGAGGGGATAGAGGACGAGCGCGCACGCCACCACCGCCACGGTTCCGGTGATCGTCACCGCATCGGCGCTGATCCCCGCACGCACGCACAGGCGCGCGATGGGACCGAAAATTGCCTGGGCCAGGGGCCGCCCGCTCCGGGAGAGCATTAGAACTTCTCCGCTTCCGGTTCGTTAGCGCGCCGTCGTACCACATCCACGATATGCGCGATCGCCTCGTCAATAGCGACCCCGTTATGCTGTTCCCCGTCACGGAAACGGAAGGACACGGCGCCGGCGTCGACGTCGTCCCCACCGGCAATGAGGGTGAAGGGGATTTTCTCTTTCGCGGCGTTACGAATCTTCTTGCCGAAACGGTCATCGGAGGTATCAACTTCCACGCGAATATGCTGCTCGCGCAGGCGCCGAGCAATATTTTCGCAGTAGTCGTTGAAGGTATCAGCCACCGGAACCAGCCGTACCTGCACGGGGGCGAGCCAGGCGGGGAAAGCCCCCGCGTAGTGCTCGACCAGCACGCCCAGGAAACGTTCGATAGAACCGAAGAGGGCTCGGTGAATCATGACCGGGCGCTGGCGCGAACCGTCCGGCGCGGTGTATTCCAGGCCGAAGCGTTCGGGGAGGTTGAAGTCAAGCTGGATGGTGGACATCTGCCAGGTCCGGCCGATGGCATCGCGTGCCTGCACCGAGATCTTGGGACCGTAGAAAGCTGCGCCTTCCGGATCGGGCACCAATTCGAGGCCGGAAGATAACGCCACTTCTTCCAGGGTGCGGGTGGCTTCTTCCCACAGGGCGTCGTCGCCAATGAACTTCTTGGGGTCCTTCGTGGACAGTTCCAGGTAGAAATCGTTGAGACCGTAGTCCTTGAGGAGGGAGAGCACGAAGGTGAGCAGGGAGGAAAGTTCCTCGCGCATCTGCTCGCGGGTGGTGTAAATATGGGCATCGTCCTGGGTGAAGCCCCGGGCGCGGGTGAGACCGTGGATGACGCCGGACTTTTCGTAGCGGTACACCGTCCCGAATTCGAAGAGCCGCAGCGGTAGATCGCGGTAGGAGCGCCCCCGCGCTTTATAGATAAGGGAGTGCATGGGGCAGTTCATCGGCTTGAGGTAGTAATCCTGATCCTCATCCACCCGCATGGCCGGGAACATACCGTCCTTGTACCAGGACAGATGCCCGGAGGTCTGGAAGAGCTGGCCCTTGGTGATATGCGGGGTATTGACGAAGTCGTAGCCGGCTTCGATATGGCGCTGGCGAGAATAGTTTTCCATTTCCATGCGGATAATACCGCCCTTGGGATGGAAGACCGGGAGCCCAGAACCAATTTCGTCAGGGAAGGAGAAAAGATCTAATTCGGTTCCCAGCCGGCGGTGGTCCCGGCGTTGGGCTTCCGCAATACGGGTCTGGTAGGCATCCAGTTCTTCTTTACTCGGCCACGCGGTGCCGTAGATACGCTGGAGATGATCGTTATTCTGATCCCCCTTCCAGTAGGCGGCCGAGGCGCGGGTGAGTGCAAAACCATTGCCGATGAACTTGGTGGAAGGCAGGTGGGGCCCGCGGCATAGATCGGTCCACACTACATCGCCGTGGCGATTGACATTGTCGTACATGGTGAGCCCGCCATGGCCCACTTCTACGTTCGCCCCATCCGCATCGTGACCCTTGGTGGTGATGAGCTCAAGTTTATAGGGCTGGGAGGCTTCTTCCTGGCGAGCCTCTTCTTCGGTGACCTCGCGCCGCACGAAACGCTGATTTTCCTTGACGATGCGCTTCATGCGCTTTTCGAGTTCTTTCAGCATATCCGGAGTAACCGGGTCAATATTGCCGAAATCGTAGTAGAAGCCATCCTCAATAAAAGGACCGATACCCAGATTGGCATCCGGGTAGATCTGCTGGACTGCCTGGGCTAGCACGTGGGTGGCAGAATGGCGGAGAATATTGAGCCCGTCCGGGGAATCAATGCGCACCGGTTCCACTTCGGCGCCGTCCAGCGTGGTCAAATCCGTGGCCAAATCCTTGAGTTCCCCGTTTACTTTCAGGGCGATAATCGCGCGATCCGCGGCGAAATAGGCGGTTCCCGGGCACGGTTCGTCAAGGGTGACGAGGGTGCCGTCCACGGATAGACGTGCGGGCATAGTTTTCTCCTTAGTTCTATTTTTCACGGCATCCAAACCGGGGATGCCCGCCCACCAGGATACCTGTTTCACTCCGGCCACGCCCGCGCGGCCCTACCGCGAACACGGCGAAGGGGACGCACCTCACGCCTGGTGAGATGGTCCCCTTCGCTATGAGTCACGGCTGCGGCGCAGCGCGGTGCCGGTGTGCGCTAACGCGGTACAGGCGCGCGCTAGCGCCGACACCTGCCGGTAAGCGCCAGCAATTTAGTTTTCGACCGCGGAGGCCTTCATGAACCAGCCCTGCAGCTCCAGGTTGCGAGCGACCCCGATGAGTAGGTCACCGCTGAGCGGATCGGCTTCGTCCACCTTGGACAGGTCATTCTGAATACGCCGGGACGCTCCGTAGAGCTTTTCTGCCATCACGGTATAAACATCGTCCACATTGAAGGGACCGGTACCAGCATCATCGAGACCGCTTTCCTTGGCCACGGTCACGGCCCGGCCATCCGGGAAACCACCGATGGTTGCGATACGTTCGGCAACCTCATCAAGGTCAGTGCGGGTGACGGATACGACTTCATCAAGAGCGAGGTGCAGAGCACGGAAACGCGCACCCTGAATATTCCAGTGGTACTGCTTAGCCTGCAGGGAGAGGTCAATAAGATCGGTCAGCGTGCGCTGAAGAGCATCGATAACAACTTTTTCGGCCATTGATCCATCCTTTCGTTTACGTATATAGGTCTACCCGCTCTATTGCGGAAAATATAGTCAGGAAGACCTAACGCACGGCCGCGCGCGGTACTTTTTTCACCCGCTTTTTCCGCACGACGACGCCATTTTCCCGCGTGGTTGCGCGCTTTTACGCTCATGGCATGATTGCTTCTAGCCCGAAGCGGCCACCCGGGACTTTAGTCATGCCGTACCCGCATTCCGCGCGCCGCACACCACAGACACGGGCGGGTAGAGAGGCGTCAAAGCGTGTGCGTTGCGGGCTGTTAGGGACGCAGAATCTACGTCGCGAATATAGAACCGCAGAAAAACTGTTACCCACCTACATTCTCTTAGCTGGCCCTACCGTGATCACTCGATCAACATGGGCAAGCATGGATGACGTGAGGTGATGCCCCTAAATAGCAACGCCACGACGTCAAGCCCCGCAGGATGCAACGCGTCGACGTCGGCCCTACAGGATGCGCCCTCCCGGCAGGAGGCCCCACAAAAAGCAACTCCACGACATCAAAACAATTTCTTAATGTAGCTGCCGTTGCGCTTTGATGTCGGGCTGATGCGGCTACCTCCCCACGAGAGTCTCAAGAGCCTCACAAGCTTCAATAGTCACACCGGTACCTGGGAAGGGGGTATCTGTTTTCAGAGCTGTACTGCGCTTGTCGTACATGCGAAGTACATCCCGGAAAAACACACCTTCCTCACCGGCGCGGACGCGGCGGCCCTCAAGCGTCAGTTCAAGCTGGATATTAGACACCTTCCTCACCGGCGCGGACGCGGCGGTGAGGCAATGGCCGATGCGGGGTCCGGTGCAGTGCTCCAGTGCGGTGGTCCGGTGCGGTGCCCCCCCTCGCACTTTGTTCCCGGGCACGGTTCATGCAGCTCCAGACCGGACCCAAGCCAACGCCACAGCGCCATTAAATATTTCTGTCCATTATCCCATTCACGAAGGTCACGAGGGGTACGCCGCAACTTTGGAGCCACCGGGCAGCTGAGGCATGACAGGTGGGAAGCCCTTGAAGTAGCGATCTGTGGGGAATATATGTGGTGGGCGATACTGGGATCGAACCAGTGACCTCTTCCGTGTCAGGGAAGCGCGCTCCCGCTGCGCCAATCGCCCGAGCGGATGACGGGGCTCGAACCCGCGACCTCAACCTTGGCAAGGTTGCGCTCTACCAACTGAGCTACATCCGCACTGTTTCACAGCGAGCCACTATTTTACCCAACCGTGAGAGCCGGGTCAAAATGGCGCTGCGAGGAAATAATGGTGGGCGATACTGGGATCGAACCAGTGACCTCTTCCGTGTCAGGGAAGCGCGCTCCCGCTGCGCCAATCGCCCCGCGAGGTGGGTACGGGATTCGAACCCGTGTACACGGCTTTGCAGGCCGTTGCCTCGCCTCTCGGCCAACCCACCGTCCGGATACGTGAGAGGAGTATGGGCACCGTGTGCCGCTTTGCCTTTCTTCACATCCGAGCGGATGACGGGGCTCGAACCCGCGACCTCAACCTTGGCAAGGTTGCGCTCTACCAACTGAGCTACATCCGCGCGGCCACTCAACAATCACTAACCAAACCTGCCGGCCAGGCTATACCGTGGCGGGAACCGCCGCGGCGACGTCGATGACATCGAAAAACTATAGCGACTTTCCGAGCGCCCGGTCAAACCGGGGCAGTGAGGTGCACACCACGTTAGTTAAATTTGAGTTTCACCGCTCGCCCCCTATAAGCTTGCGTGATGCACGGGCCGTTACGGTCGCCCGGGCGATTAGCTCAGTGGTAGAGCGCTTCGTTCACACCGAAGAGGTCACTGGTTCGAACCCAGTATCGCCCACCGTTTCACTAGATTTTCAGTATATTCCCACTTTCGTATGAGATACTCAGGTATGAGAATTTGGCCTGGACACCCGTATCCGCTGGGCGCTACTTTCGACGGCACCGGCACGAATTTCGCGATCTACTCCTCCGTGGCTGAGAAAATCGAGCTCTGCCTGCTTGACGATAACAATAAGGAAACCCGTGTGGAACTGCGGGAAGTCGATGCCAATGTTTGGCACTGTTACCTCACCTCGATTCGACCCGGGCAGCGCTACGGATATCGCGTGCACGGCCCCTACGATCCGGCCCACGGTCTGCGCTGCGATCCTTCCAAATTCCTTCTAGATCCGTACGCCAAAGCGATCGAAGGTAATATCACGAATGCCCAGGAAGTCTTTTCCTATGATTTCAACGATCCTTCGCAACCATGCACCTTGGATTCGCTGGGCCACGTACCGGTCTCCGTGGTCATCAGTCCCTATTTCGATTGGGGTTATGACCGCCCACCCAAGCATGAATATAACGAGACCATTATTTATGAAACGCACGTGAAGGGCTTCACCCAGCGCCACCCGGATGTTCCCGAAGAATTGCGCGGTACCTACCAGGGCCTGACCCACCCACCCGTTCTCGACTACTTCACCTCGCTGGGGGTGACAGCTATTGAGCTTATGCCGGTGCACCAATTTATCAATGACACCTCGCTCCAGGATCGAGGGCTGAGCAATTACTGGGGTTACAACACCATCGGCTTCTTTGCACCCCATGATGGCTACGCCACCAGGTCGCGCGGGGAGCAGGTCGATGAGTTTAAGGCCATGGTCAAAGCTTTTCACGAAGCTGATATTGAGGTCATCCTTGACGTGGTCTACAACCACACCGCGGAAGGGAACCACATGGGCCCCACCCTATCCTTCAAAGGTATCGATAACCGGTCCTACTACCGCCTGGTTCCCGATGACCCACGGCACTATTTCGATACCACCGGGACCGGGAACTCCCTGAATATGACCTCCCCGCACACCCTCCAACTGATTATGGATTCACTGCGGTACTGGGTGACGGAGATGCACGTGGATGGTTTCCGTTTCGATTTAGCCTCCACTCTGGCCCGGGAACTTCACGCGGTAGATAAGCTCTCCTCCTTCTTTGACATCATCCAGCAGGATCCCATCATTTCCCAGGTCAAACTCATTGCCGAACCCTGGGATGTGGGCGAAGGTGGCTACCAGGTAGGAGGCTTCCCCCCGCTATGGACAGAATGGAACGGCAAATACCGTGATACCGTGCGTGATTTCTGGCGCGGGGAACCCGCTGCCCTTCCGGAATTCGCCTCGCGCCTGACGGGCAGCGCAGACCTGTACGAATCCTCCGGGCGCCGCCCCTTTGCCTCCATTAATTTCGTGACCGCGCACGATGGTTTCACCATGCGCGATCTAGTTTCCTATAACGAGAAACACAACGAAGCCAACGGTGAGAACAACGCGGATGGAGAATCTAATAATCGCTCCTGGAATTGCGGGGAAGAAGGCCCCACGGACAATCCCGATATTCTCGATCTGCGCGAACGCCAAATCCGTAATTTCATCTCCACCCTGCTACTTTCTCAAGGCGTGCCAATGATTTCCCACGGTGATGAAATTGGGCGCACCCAGGGCGGTAATAACAACACCTACTGCCAGGACAATGAGATCGCCTGGGTGGATTGGGATCTCGATGACCGCCAGATGGATATTTTACAATTCACGCGGGCAGCGATTGCTTTCCGCAAGAACCACCCGGTCTTCCGGCGCCGGCGTTTCGTTTCCGGTTTCGATCCTGTTTGTGAAGGATGTCTGCCGGAAATCGAATGGTTCCGCCCCGATTCCAGCCAGATGGAAGATTCCGATTGGGATTCCGGTTTCGCGCGTGCCCTGATGGTTTTCCTCAACGGCGCTGGCATCCGCGAACCTGATGAGCGCGGGAACCCAATTATTGATGATGATGTCCTCCTCATGTTCAATGCGGGCGACGACGAAGTTGAGTTCGCAATCCCCGGCGGCGACTACGCCCGCGAATGGACAGAGGTGGTTAATACCGCGGCGGAGGTGAATCCCCAGCTGATTTTCGCTTCCGGGGATACCACCAGTCTGATCGGGCGCTCGATGCGCGTTTTCGTGCATGAGCCCTCCGAAGAAGATATCGATGATGCCCTGGCCGGTGCTCAGAAAACTACGCCGACCGTGCGCTAAGCTCGAAAGTATGACCGCAATCACTGATACCTCCAGTATTCCAGCTCTACGTTCCCACGTACCCGGCGCCGGGCAGCGCCAACCCGTGTCCACGTATCGACTGCAACTCGGTCCCCATTTCACCTTCGCGGATGCCACCGCCCTGCTCCCCTACCTCGTGCAGCTCGGGATTACCGATGTGTACTGCTCCCCCATCCTCCAGGCAGCCCCGGGATCCACGCACGGCTATGACGTAGTTGATCACACCCGGATTTCCGAGCCGATGGGTGGGCGGGACGGTTTTGAGGCTTTTGCGAATGCGGCGCACGCTGCTGGCCTCGGCATCATCGTTGATGTGGTTCCCAACCATATGGCGATGCCCACCCCGCTCTACCTCAATCGAGCCATGTGGTCCCTGCTGCGCGACGGGCCCGAGTCGCCCTACGCTTCCTGGTTCGATATTGACGTGGAGTCCAGCGACGATGGGATCCTCATCCCGGTGCTGGGCGAACGCGTGGGTACGGCGCTGGCCCGGGAGGCAATTGCGCTCGATCACGTCGTCGTACCAGGTTATGAGGACGACGGCGAAGTTCCGGTACTGCGCTACTATGACCACATTTTCCCGGTCCGGAAAGGCACCGAATTTCTACCGCTGGCAGAACTGCTGCTACGCCAGCACTATCGGCTCGCCTATTGGCGAGTAGCTGAAGAAGAACTTAATTACCGACGATTTTTTGATGTGGATACCCTCGCGGGGATTCGGGTAGAGGATCCCGAGGTATTTCACGCCTCCCACGCGCTGCTGCTGGAGCTCTTCCACGCCGGTTTTATTGATGCATTCCGTATCGATCATCCCGATGGGCTCGCCGATCCGCGCCAGTATATGGAGCGCCTGTACGAGGCAACCGGCGGGGCGTGGATCGTAGCGGAGAAAATCCTAGAAGGTAATGAGAAACTCCCCTCGGATTGGAAATGCGCGGGGTGCACCGGGTACGAAACATCCTGGCGCATTGGAGCACTGCTAACAGACCCGGAGGGAGTGCGCTCCCTCACCGCGAATTTCGTGCATCTTTCCCATACCACCGAGCCGTATCCGGTTCTGGAGCGCGAGGCGAAACATCAGATTATGCATTCTTCTCTCCAGGCGGAAGTAGAACGGATGGCGCGACTCATGGCGGAAGTATGCCACGACGACCTGCGCCTGCGCGATCATTCCCAACGCTCCTTGCACGATGCTGTTTCCGCGCTCGTCATCTGCATGGACCGCTACCGAGCGTATGTGGTTCCCGGCGAAAAACCGCATGCCAGTGCCGAAGCTGCACTCCTCGAAGCCGCGGAACGCGCCCGGGGACTACTTTCCGAGGATCGCTGCGAAACCCTGGATGTTGTGGTGGATATTTTGCTCGGGCGAGAAATTGGCTCGGCCGCAAAACGCCACGACGCCTCCCGGAATGAGGCAATTATCCGTTTCCAGCAGGTATGCGGAGCGGTCATGGCCAAAGGTGTGGAGGACACCGCTTTTTATCGCTATACCGCGCTCACCTCGGCAACGGAGGTGGGATCCGATCCGCGGCGTGCATCGATCACCCCTGATGAACTGCATACCTGGACCCGGCAGATGATGGCCGATTGGCCTGCGATGATGACCACGCTCACCACCCATGACACCAAACGGGGAGAAGATACTCGCGCCGCTATTGCCACCCTGGCGGACTACCCCACCGAATGGATTGAGCTTCTCAAAGGGCTACGTGAACGGCACGCCACCTCCCGCCCGGCTGAGCTCGATGGCCAGATCGAAAATCTCATGTGGCAAACAATTATCGGAACGTGGACGGATAACGGACCGATCGAAGCTGATCGCCTCATTGATTACCTGCGCAAGGCCGCCCGGGAACAAAAAACTTGGACCACCTGGACGGAGCCGAATGAAGCATTGGAAACCGGACTTTTTACCTATGCTCGTTCGGTGATTTCCACCCCGGAATCGGTGGCTGAGCTCACGGCCTGGTGGGAGCATACCCGGCCGGCGCGCCGCGCACGTATCCTCGCCGCGAAGGTGCTGGCTCTCACCCTTATCGGGGTGCCCGATACCTATCAGGGAGAGGAAATTACCCGGAATTTGCTAGTCGATCCTGATAACCGCCGCCCGGTCAATTACCAGCGCCTTGTCGATATTCTCGACCACCTAGATGCCGCGGAGGCGCTACCCGCGCAAGCGAGCGTCGATGAAGAGAAAATGTGGGTGACCTCGCGCCTCTTACGCCTGCGTCGCGACCGCCCTGATACTTTCGTTTCACTGCGTTCAGGTTACGAGCCGCTAGCTGCTACCACCGGGAATATTTTTGCATTTACCCGCACTCTGGACGGAGAGCCGGATGTTATTGTGCTGGTCTCGCGTCTCGCGCACCGCCAGGAACTGGCCGGCGGCTGGGGCGATGCGCATATCGTCCTCCCGCCCGGCCGTTGGCGCAATGTTCTGGCGGACGGCGAGCTCGAGGGGCCTCAGCTCTTCGTCCGGGATGCCTGCGCAAGCCTGCCGGTGGCGGTCTATGCCCGCTGCGAAGCCGAAATTCCGCGCGAAACTGGATCCGGACACCGCACCGAAGCGCATCCCGAAGCCGGCACCGAAAGGAGCGGCGATTAATGGAACCGCTGAGCGTGTGGGCACCGGGACGCGCGAGCGTTGATGCCCTCGTGGACGGGGAACGCCTCCCCTTCCGACCGGTCACAGCCTCAGATATGACGGCAGCTCGCTCTGGGCGCGACGGCGCTGCTCTAGCTAGCGGACCGGGATGGTGGATTCTCGATACCGCCCTCCCCGCCGGCACCCGCTACCGCATCAGTCTGGATGGCGGAACGGGGCTGCCTGATCCGCGTACCCGGCGCCAACCCGAAGGAGTCATGGGTCCCTCCGAAACTGTTGATCTCGACGCTTTCGAATTTTCGCCCTTCCCCGGGATTGATCCGCTCGGCAAAGTGTTTTACGAACTGCATATCGGCACCTTCACCCCGGAAGGGACTTTTGAGGCAGCGGCGCGAAAATTCGGGTACCTGCGCGACCTCGGGGTGGATATCGTCGAGGTCATGCCGATTTGCCCGGTGCCCGGCACCCGCAATTGGGGCTATGACGGCGTGGATATCTATGCGGTCACCGAAAATTACGGCGGCCCGGCGGGTTTCGCACGTTTCGTAGAGACCGCGCACCGCGCCGGACTGGCGGTGTGCCTGGATGTGGTCTACAACCATTTCGGACCGGACGGGAATTTCCTGGCGGAGTTCGGCCCCTACACCACGGATCGCTATTCTTCCGTGTGGGGCCCGGGCGTGAACGTGGACGGCCCGGATTCCGGCCCGGTGCGGCGTTATTTTATCGACAATATGCTCCAGTGGGCCCGTGACTACCACGTGGATATTTTTAGGCTTGACGCCGTCCACGCGATCCGGGACCGTTCCGATCACCACATCCTCGCAGAATTATCCGACGCCGCCGCGGCTTTCGCCGCGGAGAGTGGGCGGCATATCGCGCTCGTGGCAGAATCGGACCTCAATGATGTGAGGATGCTGCGCCCCACCCGTGAGGGTGGCTACGGTATGGATATGCAATGGGCTGATGATATCCACCATGCCCTACATACCTATGCAACCGGGGAAAATTTCGCCTATTACGGGGATTTTGCGTTACCCGGAGCCCTGGAGAAGGCCATGCGCCGCGTCTTCGTGCACGACGGTAATTTCTCTACGTTCCGGAATCAGAATTGGGGTTCTCCGGTGCCCGATGCGCTTGATTCGCGCCGTTTCCTTGTCTATACCGAAAATCACGACCAGGTGGGTAACCGCGCACTGGGAGACCGCCGCTCCCATACCCTGAGCGCCGAACGCGCCCTCGTCGCCGACGCGCTCATGCTGCTCTCCCCCTTTACGCCCCTCCTCTTTATGGGCCAGGAGTGGAGTACTTCCACACCTTTCCAATTCTTCACCGATCACACTCCGGAGCTGGGAGAACGTGTGGACGCGGGGCGGATTGCGGAATTTCGCGACTGGGATTGGGGTGAACACGCCGGTAAAATTCCCCCGCCCCAGGCGCTTTCCACTTTCACCCAATCGCACCTGAACTGGGCAGAATTAGAAGAACCTTCCCATGCTCGTTATCTCGAAGTGACCCGGGAGCTAGTGCGGCTGCGGCGTGAGCACCCAGATTTTGCTTCCCCGCAGCGAGAAGATTCAGAGATTGTACGCTTGGGCACTGCGGGTTATTACCGGCGCGGAGCGAGCTTCGTGGTTTTCCATGTAGGGGCAGCGACCTCCCCGCTCCCCGGCGAAACACCGGCCCGCACGCCGGCCACGGAAACCGCGCTTCCTACCCGGGTGCAGCTACCACCCGAGGCAGGGCAGCTGCATACGCTCCTCATCTGGGGCAGCGTTACCGTGGCCGAATCCTACGTTGATTTTTCCGGTCCTGGCTTCGCGGTTCTCAGCCCCCACAATACCTAGGCCCGAGACGCGACTCGCGCTGAGGAAGCTTTGCCTACCTGCTGCGCCCCAGACGTTCGCGCGCGGCACGCACCGTGCGCGCGACGGCGCGCTTCGCGTGCAGGGCGAACTTGAGCGCCCGGTAGTAGCGCGGACGCAGCGGAACATCCCAGGCCCCGGCCACCTCGGTGAAATCCGGGGCAAATTTTTGTTTGTATCCGGTCACGCCTTCCAGTTGCGGGGCGCGCTCCGAATGTACTCCCATAAGATCATAAGATTTCCGCCCGGTTTCGCGCAGCCACGTCATCGTATGCATATCCATGAACATAGAAGCGTGGCGCTGGCGTGCCTCCGCATTGGTCGCCCCGTAATAGGCCTCCCCGAGATCATCGGTGGCGAGCACAATCTGCCAAGCTAGTGCCCGCCCCTCCGCGCGCGCCACGAATAACCGGGCGTTATCCGGGCCCAGAGATTCCAGCATCGTCACGTACTGGCTCATCGGTGCCGCCCCGAAATCATCACGGGTAGCAGTTTCGGTGAGGATGGCGTACAGCTCCGGGAATACTTCCCGGGCCCGCTCCGTTTCGTCACAAAATTCCAGGCCTTCCGCCTCGGCTTTACGTGCCTGACGGCGTCCCGACTTGGAGAAACTCGCCCGGATCTCCGCATCCGGGCGTGCGACGTCGACCACCACGGTGCGATCATAGGTAACCGTCTGCAGTAATTCGTGCAGATCCGGAGCCCGGTGCCAGGCGTGAATCCTCATAAAAGCGAGACCGCGGTCCGCGCGCCGCACCAGCTGCGCCAGCGCGGTCCGAAACTCCAGTTCTTCGCCGGCCGTGGGCCGTTCCCCCAACCACACCGGGCCTTTTTTCGCCCACAGGTAAGTAAAACCGCGCCCTTCCATCCGGGTGAGAGAAATAAGGGCACGCGGCTGGCCGGCGCTATCACGCCACAGGAAACGCCCGAAAGGTGCGTGACCGGGAAGTGCATCCTCATAGCGATCCCAGGCGGGTAGCTGCTCAAGGGGCAATCCGTGGCCCGCGGCCAGGTCCAGGTAGGTGGTGTCATCGATCCGCGACAGCGAGAGTGTAGACATGCCGCCATCCTACCCGCGCGGCGCGCCTGGCTAAAACCCATGCACCGGCGCATTACGGTAACTAACGTGTCTCAGATTCATGCACCCGAGGACTTCCTCACCGCGCTCGATAGCCTGCGCGGGCACGAGTTTCGTCCCGAGCTGCACATCGTGCAGATACCGCCGCCCAAGCGTATAGCCCCGTGGGCCGTTGCGCTTCAAGCTGAGATTAACGATTCGACAGCGATGGAACCGGATAACTACCGCGGAGGAGCCCGCTTCGTGGTGCTTCATGACCCGGCCGGCCAGGAGGCCTGGCACGGAACTTTCCGGATCGTATGCCATATGGGGGCGCCGATGGATGCGGCCATGGCCGGCGATCCGCTGCTCGGCGAAGTAGCCTGGGCGTGGTTGGCCGATACTTTGGATGCGCACGGAGCTGACTACCACCACCTGGTCGGCACCGTGACCCGCATGTACAACGAAACCTTCGGCGGGCTGGAACTCTCCTCCTCCCTGACCGAAGTGGAATTACGGGCCTCCTGGACGCCGAACAGCCCCGATCTTTATCACCACGTGCGCGCCTGGGCAGATTTTATTGCGCTGGCCTGCGGCCTAGCTCCGGAAGGAACGACGGCGCTGCCAGCTCGCTAGGTGCGATCCCGCTAGGAGGTGGCACTCCTGCGCGTGGCAACCCCGCGCCTGCGCAGTCCCGCTAGTATTAACCGCGATCCCTAGTCTGATGCAGTTGTGAGGTTATGACGTCTTCTTCTATTCGCTGGAGCGAAGATCCCACCCGGGTCCATGTGGATACCCCGCGTGAAGGTATCCCCCCGCTCACCACCGGTTCCGCCTATCGCCCCGCACTTGCACGGTTGCGGCGCGGCAGCGGCCCCGTCGCGGTAGATGTGGAACGCGCCATGGGAATCCGTTATTCTGCCCGGGCCTACCTGATTCAACTGCGCCGCGAGGGCTCGGGAACACTGCTATGCGATCCGGTAGGAAATGAGGAGTACTACCCGGAGCTGGCCGCGATTCTTGGCGATGCCGTGTGGATTTTGCACGCTGCCGATCAGGATTTGCCCTCCCTGGCAGACCTGGGTTTACGGCCGGGACCGGGCAAACTTTTTGATACCGAAGTAGCCGCGTTGCTCTTGGGTGATGAACGTATTTCCCTCCAGGCTCAGCTCGCGGAAAATCTAGGATTGCTCCTCGCCAAAGAACATTCGCAAGCGGATTGGTCAGAGCGCCCGCTCGCCGATGAGCTGCGTTCTTATGCCGCGCTCGACGTGGAATTGCTCGCTCCCCTGCGCCACGTGCAACTCGAGCGCCTGGAGCGGGCCGGGCGCCTGGAATGGGCGGCCCAAGAATTTGAAGAGATCCGCACCCGGCCTCCCAAAGCAGCTCCCGCAGAACCGTGGCGGCGCGCCACCCACCGCCAGGATTTTTCTTCCCGGCGCGATCTCGCCCTGGTGCGGGCCCTGTGGCAGGCCCGGGATCGCATCGCCCAGACCACAGATACCGCCCCGGATCTGGTACTTTCCCGCGCCGATATCGCGGCCCTGGCACGGCGTCGCCCGCGCTCCCTGGCTGATGTGCGTACCTCCAGGCCGTTGCGTACCTGCGGGAAACAGTATTTGGCTCCGGCCTTGTGGCAGGCGGTGGCCCAGGCCTGGGCACTGCCGAGCGCTGAACTTCCCGAACTCGCCCCGGCCCGCCCCTCCCGACGCGCCGAACGCGGAATCCCGCACCTACTTGACCACGTGCGCAGCGCGGTTCAGGAACGCGCAGCGGAGCTGGGAATCCGCCACGATGTACTCCTCAAACCTGCCGTGCAGCGTGAGCTGGCGCGTCTGTTGCGCCGCCGGGTAGCGCATACCGCCCCCGCCATTGGTGATGCGCTGGCCGAGCTGGGGGCACGCCCCTGGCAGGTGGAGAATACCGCGGCCTGGATTGCCGCAGCGGTGCGCTCTTAGCACAGCGCTGTCACCACTTCAAAGTGGTGGGTATTGGGGAAGAGGTCGGCAGCACGCATGGACTCCACGCTTCGCCCGGACTCCACCATCGTGGCCACATCACGGGCCAACGCGGCCGGATCGCAGGAAACGAGAACTATCCGGCGGGCCCGGCTCGCTGCGGCGCGCCGATCCTGGGCCCGGGCCGCCGCGATTCCCAAGCCGCTCCGGGGAGGATCGGCGAGGAGGATATCGGCGTCGTCGATATCACGCGCGGAAATAGCAGCGGTACGGGCACGCGCCCACGGGTAGGGCCGCAGATTCGCCCGGGCGTCCTCCACCGCGGTACGCGCACCTTCCAGGCTTTCCACCCGGCCGGTTTCCCCGACCGCGCGAGCCAGCGGCACGGTAAGCAAACCGGCACCCGCGTAAAGTTCGAGAATATGGTCGCCGGGCTCCGCGCCGGTGGCGCGGGTCACCAGATCGATAAGGGTGGCTGGCGCATCGCGGTGCACCTGCCAAAAACCGGAGGCTCGCACCCGGTAACAGTAGTTCTCCTCCCCCACGTGCACCTCTTCTCGCACAAAGGGGGAGCATTCCGCGCCGGTCGCATCGAAGGTGCGCCCGCCGACGCTCACCGCGAGCGGACTGGCCGAGGGCGCGAGGATACGCACCCGCTGGCCATCGCGCAGCGGGCCGAGGCTGCGGGCGAGCCGGGTGAGGTAACGTCCGTCCCACAGCCCCAGCTCCTCGATCTCCTGGACGGCGAGGGGCATAGAAGTGATGGGCAGAACCTCACGGCTGCCTTCGCGGAACATTCCGAAACGTCCCGAGGTCACAGTCACGTCAATGCGAGTGCGGCTCGCCCAACCGCCGCTAGCGCGGTCGGATTCCAGAGCCGTGACCGCAGGAACGATCCCCTGTGTTTCCAGATGATCACTGAGAGCTTGGCCACCAATCCTACGGAGAGTTGAGCTAAGGACCCGGGTTTTCCACTCGTGCTGGTAGTCAAACACAACGTGTCCCAGGTCTGCACCGCCCACTCCCCCGGGTCCGGCTTCCGGCCAGGGATGGGCCTGGCGGTACGGCGACGGATCGCCGAGGACCTCAATCACATCCCCGCGGGCGAAGCGGGCGCGTTCCTCGGTAAGGGCCACCCGCACGCGTTCCCCGGGCAGCCCGAAGCGAGCCAGAATCGCTTTGCCGTCGGCACGCCCGATGGCAATACCGCCGTGGCCGATATCTTCCAGGGTGATATCGACGGTCGAATAATGAGCTTGAGCAGCGGGTGTGGTCACAGGTCTTCTCCCGAGTGGATTTGGTAGGGAACTTGCACCAGCATGAGGCGCGAGTCATAGGACAGGTCAGCGAAAAGTGGGGGTACGGATCGGCGCAGGTACACCCGATGCCACAGGGTCGTGGATACCACTTTCGGCGCGATAACCAGCACAATATCCTGCGGGTGGGTGTCGAGGAGGAAACGAATGTAGTCCACGAGCGGCCCGCGCGCCCCGCTCGTGGGACTACCCAGCACGGTCAGGCCCACCGGCAATTGGGATTGGCTCCAGGCGGCGCGCAGCGCGGCGGTACGGCTTTCGCTCAGGTCCACGGTGAGCGCGGTCAAGGTGGAGGGCCGCAAGGCCCGCGCGTAGGTAACCGCCCGCAAAGTCGGCAAATTGAGTTCTTGAACCAATACCACCGCGTGGGTACGGACCGGAAGTCTCCGCCCCGCTCCTACATCCAAGGGTTTGAGGTGGGCGCTCATCTTTCCGCGCCCGCGCTGGGCGATGAGCATCCCCGCGGTGGGCACCGCCACCGCCGCGAGCGACGTGAGGGTCCAGGCAGGTTGCATGGCCACCGTGACGAGGAGGACAACGAATCCCGCCAGCGCGAAGAAAGCGAAACCCCAGCGCGAGGCATGCGCAGCCCGGCGTTCCTCCCGCCGCTCCGAAGTTTTAAGGATCTGCCCACCGCGCAGGGAGAGCGCCGCGCAATGCAGCGTAAATATAAGGAAACATACAAAGACAAGGGCGACGACACCGGCGTGCGTCGTCGACAAAAATACCCCGAGAGCGCCAGCGAGAACCGCAACCAGCAGCACAACACCGCTGCGGGCCCGGAAAGCTTCCGGGGCGGCGAGGCGAGCGGGCAGGGCGCCGTCGAATGCAAGTTCCCGCAACAGCCGCGGGAGGCGCTCGTAAACCACGAAAACGCAGACTAACCCGAGGAAGCCGAAGGCAATGGCGGTGACAATACGACCGGTACTTCCCCAAAACGCCGTACCCATAACGATACTGGGTAGGCCCACCGGGACCGTGAGGATATCCAAGCGCATTTCCAGATAGAACGTGCCCGAAAGCACCACCGCGGCAACACCGGCAATGGTGCTCAGGGCGCGCGGCCCTAAGAAACGTTCGCGCCCGGTACCGATGCGCCCACCAACCAGCAGGACCACCGCGGCCAGGAAGCACATAATGACAAAAGTATTTCCGAGCGGGTGGATAGCTTGGGAACCGGGTAGTTCTTCGGCGCGGTTGGTGATGAGGTCCGCGAGGGAGACGGTGCCGCGGGCTTCGCGCACCAGCCCGGTGACAAGGGTTGCGATAATCACCCCGCTCGCCGCGAGCACGGCGAGCAAGGCGCCCGCCAGCGGTAAACGCCAATGCAGCAGCGCGGGCAGGGCGCAGACCACGACCAGCGGGATCTGAATGAGACGCCCGTCCACTGCCAACGGGGTGAGCGCATTCACCGCCATACCTACCAGGCCAGCGGCCAGGACCAGGAGCAGCGCGAAAGCCGCGAAACGTGCGGCAGCGGCAACCGTCCCGAAAGCTGGTGAGATATAGCGTGAAACGACCTGGTGCGCGGCTTTGCCTGGCACCACGCGAGAAGCCGCGATGGTGGCCGCCACCACGAGCGCAAGCACCGCGGCCCCCGCCAGCGCCATGGCGCCCACGAGGGTGGGGTTCGCGAATGGTGCCCCGCGTTGAATACTGCGTGGGAGCAACACCACCGCCAGGCAGACGCAGGTAGCCGCGCCCACGTACTGGGACATCCCCAGGAACGATAATTTTCTCATCACTAGGATACGGTACCCGCTTTGCGGTAGCGTAATGTAGTGCACTTCGTAATTATGGGATGCGGGCGCGTGGGTGCCGCGCTGGCGCTCTCGCTTTCCGCCATTGGCCATTCGGTGGCCATTATCGACCAGGACGCTGAAGCTTTCCGCAAGCTCCCCGAAGATTTCCCGGGGCAGCAGATCACCGGCGTGGGTTTTGATCGCGATGTTTTAGCGCGCGCGAATATCGACGACGCCGCCGGCTTCGCCGCCGTATCCTCGGGCGATAATTCGAATATCATCGCAGCCCGGGTGGCGCGCGAAACTTTTGGCTTGACCAATGTGGTGGCTCGTGTCTACGATCCCACCCGCGCGATTATCTACGAACGGCTCGGAATTGCCACGGTGGCCCCGGTGCGCTGGACGGCGGACCGGGTGCTGCGCGAACTCATTCCGCTGGGACCCCACCACGAATTCCGCGATCCCCTCGCCCGGATTTCCCTGATTGAAGTTGCGGTGGATCGCCGCTGGTTCGGGCGCACCGTGGCGGATGTGGAAGACGAAACCGGGGCGCGGGTCGCCTATATTATCCGTAGCCTGGCCGGGCTCCTCCCCCACAGTGACACCGTTATTCAGGACGGGGATACTCTCAAAGTGCTCGTGGCTTCCGCGGACGCCTCCGGCGTACAACATATGCTGCTCAAATCGGAAGGTGCGCAGTGAATATTCTCATTATTGGGGCTGGCGCCGTCGGGGTGTCGGTGGCCCGCGAACTTCTCAAATCCGAGCATTCGATCTCTATCGTGGATAAAAAGCCCTCCGCTATGCGTATTTCGAGTGCTTCGGATGCGGATTGGCATCTGGCTGACGCCTGCGAAGTTCCCGCATTACGCGAAGCGGGCGCGGCGGAGGCCGATATTATCGTGTGCGCCACCGGGGATGACAAAGTAAATCTGGTGGTGTCTTTGCTGGCAAAAACCGAGTTCGGTATCGCCCGCACCATCGCGCGTGTCAATAACCCGCGTAATGAATGGTTGTTCACCGATGCCTGGGGTGTGGATGTCACGGTTTCCACCCCGCGCATTATGGCTTCCCTGGTGGAAGATGCGGTCTCGGATGGGTCGCTCACCCAGGTCATGCGTTTCCATCGCAGCGGGGCGAGTCTGTGGCAAGTTTCGGTATCCGCTGATGCCCCGGTGGTGGGAAGCGCCATCAGCGATATTGAGCTGCCCTCCGGAGTCGCCATTAACGCCATTATTCGTGATGGTGTGCCACTGACCGCCGATGCCGATTTAATCGTGGATGTGGATGATCAGGTGCTCCTCATTGATGGCGGGGACGATGTGGATATGTCCGCCCTCAAGGGCTATTTCCGGCCCCGCCCGGCCCCCGCTCAAGATGCGGAAGGAGAGGCCGCCGTAGATTCGGAAGGCTCCAGGTAGGTCCTGGCCGGGGGCAGGCCACGCACCAGTAGCCAGGTGGCCCAGAGGATAAGGCAGAAAAGCACCGGGCCGGCAATAATTTTGATAACGCCCAGCGCTGCGGTATTGCCGCTGATAAAGAAGGGCAGTTGTACGACGACGCGGCCGGCGAACATGGCGAGCCACAGCCATGTAATGCGGGTATAGCGCCGGTAGGTGAGCCGAGCGGCCGGGTGGGTGGCGTTGCGCCACGAGGCAATATCCCCGCGCAGCATCCCGATAATATATCCCATGATGGGCCGGCGGATGAGAAGGGAAATAGTCACTCCTACCGCGTAAGCGGCATTGGTGAGGAAACCGGGAAGGAAATAGGTTTCCGCGCGTCCGGAGCGCCAGGCGAAAAAGGCCGAGATTCCAACCACAAAAAGCCCGCCGAGGGCCGGCATCACGTCGATCCGCTGGATGAGCCGCACCACGATAGCCAGAACGGCCATGCCCAGAGGAACGAGGACCGCCAGGGGAATATTGCGGGTAGCTAAATAAATAATCACAAAAACAAGGGCGGGAACATTAGCTTCGATAACGCCGCGCACCCCGCCTATTGCTTTCCAAGCGTCGAATTCTTCCCCGAGAACCGCGCGCAGACCGCCGCCGGGTGTGGTGGTATCCATGTGGCCTCCCGGCTGTTCAGGGGTGCTCGCTAAAGCACGATATATTCCGGGTTATATGCTACCAGCACGCCCCTGCGCCGCAATGGCACTACCCGGGCACGAATACGGTCCCCGACCCGCACGCAGTCGATGGTGCGCCGCCCTTGGAAAATAAGGGTGAGGAGCCCCGCGGTGGTTTCCACAGCGATACGTACTTCCGGGGTATGGGCGCCACTCCCTCCGGGTGCGCCCGGGTACGTGATGGCGATAATATCCCCCGTCACCCACACCGGTGTAGCCATGGGTATCTAGTGGATCTCTTGGATTTCCGGGCCGCGCTTGGGGAGCTCGATTCCGGTATCAGGAGTTTCTGGTTCCGGCTCACCCTGCTGGGGAAGAGCGAGGGGAAGCAGTTCGCGCGGCGGGATAGCTTGAGAACCACGCACCACCACCAGATCATCGAGGACGCGGTGGAGTACCTCGGTACCGCGCTCCGGATCTACCGCCCCGCGCCCGGTCACGGCTACCCGCAGCAGCCAGCGCGGGCCGTCAATACCGATAAAGCGCACCGGTACCCGACCGTTCTCCGCGGGCATCTGGGCCTGGATTTCCGGGCCGTATTCCCCTTCGGCTTCCTGGAAACGCCCGCCCTGGTTGGCGATGGAGGAAATCACTTCTACCCGGATATCCTCCCACAGGCTAGCGGATTTCGGTGCGGCGAATACCTGCAATTGCACCGCGGAATCCCCCATCACGTAGACCACGCCAAGCACGACCTGACGTTCGCGATCCACGGAGAATTGCATGGTGGCATCGGGCAGAATCGGTAGTCGCAAGGCACCGCCGTCAATAAGAGCGGGATTCTCCGGGGCCTCGGATTCATCGTAGGGGCCGCGTTCCTTCGGGCCTACAGCGCGAGCTTCAGCTCCGGCAGCGGCCTCTCCACCACTTTCCACCACGCCGGAATTTTCCGCAGCGAGGTTCTGGCCGGTTTCTTCACGTTCTTCCAGCTGCGATGCCGCGGTCGTGTTTTTCTTCCGCCGTGAGAACCATGCCATAGCTTTATACTCCTCGTCCCGATTCCTTCATTCCCTCTAGTCTAATGAGGGAAGTCGCACCGTGTTGAGATGCGCTGTGGTGAGATACCGCGGCCCGAAGGGCCGCGGCGTCGTCGTACTTCCGGTTAGCCCGCGCAATCCACGCAGACGGGCAGGCCGTCTTCCACGTGATCCAATTGGGAGCGATGGTGAACCAGGAAACACTGTGAGCAGGTGAATTCATCATCCTGGGCGGGAATCACATTGACGGATAGCTCAACATTGGACAGGTCCGCGCCGGGAAGCTCAAAGCCTTCGGCCGCTTCGACTTCGTCCTCGTCAACCGCACCGGATTGCTGGTCCGAGCGCCGCCCGGCGAGCTGTTCGAAAGAATCCTCGCGGAGCTCCTCGTCTTGCTTACGCGGAGCATCGTAATCTGTTGCCATAAAGTCACTCTCCAAAAGTGCCGGGGTCCATGCGGTGGATTCCGCACGAACCGGCGTCCACCCGCGAGAAACGGATCTTTCCGCCCTCGCGTATGGTCCTGACGGGTGGTACTGCGCGCTTAGTGTAACAGCACGCGCGGCACTTGGAAACACACCCGCGCCCAATACCTGCTTTTCGGGCCCGGAGGTGGCACCCTAAGAGTGGTACCAAGAGTAAGGGAAGAGATGAAAAAGCTGGAGCTGCTCGGCTTGCAACCCGACGGTCACAACCTCACGCTCAACGATGAGGAGGGTAATCGCTATTTGCTGCCCGTCACCGATGATCTGCGTGCTGCCCTGCGCAAGGATCCCCATCCCAGCACTCCCGATGAGGAGATCACCCCGATGGGGCCGCGTGAAATCCAAGCTCTCGTGCGTGCCGGCCGTAGCGTGGACGATATTTCCGAGATGGCCGCGCTGCCTCCCTCACGCATCTCCGCCCTGGCGTATCCCATTATTGCCGAACGTAACTACACCGCCGCGCAGGCCCGTAACTACACTCTCGGGCGCGACGTGGGCGGTTTCACAGTTGAAGAACTCGTCACATCCCGACTTGTTGCCCGCGATGTGGATACCGCCTCGATCACCTGGGATGCGGTGCGCGAAGCGGGGCAACCCTGGGCGCTGATCGTCCGTTTTGTATCCGCCGGGCGCGAGCACGAGGCCCGCTGGTTTATCGACACGGATCGCCATACTCTTCAGTCCCGTAATGATGAGGCCTCGTGGCTGTCGGAAACGTCGCTCACGGCCGATGCTGGCCCGTGGCGCCCGGATCACACTCCCGCGGTGGTGGCAGGAGCTGCGGATACTGTTTTTTCCGGTACGACGCCGCCCGCGGCGGTTCCCGCCGCGGTACCGACCTCCCCAGCTGCCCTCCCGAGCGCGGCGGATACTCCCCCGGCCCGGGCCTCTATTGATGAGGTGCTGGCCTCGCTTGATTCCCAGCGGGGTAAGTCACGCCCCATGCCGGATGCCGATCATGATATTGATCCCGATGAGTGGGACGGGGCGCACCGGGCTCCCGAAGATGAGGAGGAGTTGCGGGCTCCGGCCACCATCGTTTCCCTGCCCTCGCGCGAGGGGCAGCTACCCGGTCAGCGGGCGCTGCTGGAGCCCGAGGAACTCACCCAGGCCCCGGTGCTCCGCCCGGCTTCCGTTTCAGATGAGAGCGGGGCCGCTGGCTCAGCCGCGGGCACGGTTTCTGGTGCGGGTGCTGCCTCCGATGCCGATGGCGGACCGTCCGATGCCTCAACTGAGGCGAGCGGTGCGGCTGGCGCTGCCTCGGCTAGCGTGCCGGCTGCCGAAAAAACCGCGCCGGCAAGTGCGCCAGAGAAAACAGCGCAGGCAGGTACCGATGCACGGCGCGGGCGCAAGCGCACCGATCGGCCGACCATGCCGTCCTGGGATGAGATTGTCTTCGGTAAAAAAGACTAGCTTGGGCGGGTACACCGCTACGCATTCCGGCGCTACTTGAGCTCCAAAAGCAAGGGAATAAGCATTTCCGTGGGAGTAAGCGAACCGTGGACCCCGCGCATAAAGGTGGCCCCCGGCTGCATGTGCCCGGTGTGGACCACGCTCAGGTGGCCACGCTGGAAAGCGAGCACATCGCCCATAGCTTCGCGTGACTGCGCGGTAACCTGCCCGAACATGCCGGTCGCGATGGCTTCTTCTTTGGTGTACACCCAGGAGCGCCCCCCCAGGTAGTCCCGCCAGCGCGCCGCCACTTTTTCCGGTTCCCGGGTGTAAAGATGAACCGCGCGTTCCTCCCCCGAATATAGATCCACGCCTTCGCTTAACACGGGCGTGGTGGCCACATCTATACGTTCGCTCGGATCAACCATGCCGTGATCTGCGGTGAGGACCAGCAGAGTATCCGGGGGGAGCAATCGGGTGAGCAGGCGGATACCGGCATCCAGATCTTCGAGCGCCATGGTCCATTCCTCACTGGTGGCTCCCCAGCGGTGCCCGCGGTGATCAACCTCCCCCCAATACAGGTAGGCGAAACGCCCACCCTCGCGCAGGAACCGGGCGGCCAGGTGGACCCGGTCATCGAGGGCCAGCCCCCCGATAGCGGTAAAGCCACGCCAGGCCGCCCGAGTCAGCCCCGAACCGATATGGTCAGGATCTTGGATGGCACCCAGCTGCGTGGCCGTGCCGGGGCGGGCGACCTCCAGGCGCTGCGCCCAGGTGGGCACCGGCTGCCATTCTTCCGGGTCAAGCCCGCTATCCTCCCAGCTAATCAGGGAAAAGTTACGGCCGGTACGCGGGGAACGCAGGGAGTAGGACAGCATCGAGGTACACCCGGGGAGCGCCCCGGTGCCCAGGGTGGTGAGCGCTGCGGCGGTGGTAGACGGTGCCGTGGAGGTGAGTGGTTCGCGCGCGGTCAAGGCACGCAGGGTGGGCGCGTGGCCGATGCGCACCGCCAGGTTTTCCGCTCCTAAGCCATCCACGAGGACGAGGCAGACCCGGCTGGCCCGCGGCAAGTCCAGCACGCTCGCCCGCTGCGTATCAGGCACGCCCTCCCCCCGCGTATGTGGCACGCTCGCCCGGCCCGCTGTGGGGCCATCCACCCGTTCCGTTTCAGCCGCCGGGTTTTCCGTTTCGGGCAGCACCCCGCAGGCGGCCAAACATTCACCCAAGACGGCACGCAGGGAGCGCGCCCCGGGCAACACAGGAAGCTCAGTCATGCCTCTCAGTCTACTTTCCGCCCCGACACTCCTGTGCCGCCGCCCCGCGCGCGGCCAAAAAGCGGGATAATTGAGCAATGCCCAAGAATACGAGCCCCGCGGAACATATCGTCGATATTAACGTGTCGGAGGAGATGCGCACGTCCTTCCTCGAGTATTCCTACTCGGTGATTTACGCGCGTGCCCTGCCCGATGCTCGCGACGGTCTCAAGCCGGTGCAGCGCCGTATTCTCTTCCAGATGGGGCAGATGGGCCTGCGCCCCGACCGCGCGCACGTGAAATCTTCGCGTGTGGTGGGTGACGTAATGGGACGCCTCCACCCCCACGGTGATACCGCTATTTATGATGCGATGGTGCGCCTCGCCCAGCCTTTCACCATGCGGCTACCGCTGGTGGACGGTCACGGTAATTTCGGATCGCTCGACGACGGGCCAGCTGCCTCGCGCTACACCGAGGCACGCCTAGCTGCCCCGGCCATGGCAATGATTTCCTCGCTCGACGAGGACGTTGTCGATATGGTCCCCAATTATGACAACACGCTCCAACAGCCCGAGGTACTCCCGGCCGCGATCCCGAATTTGCTGGTCAACGGCTCTTCTGGCATTGCGGTGGGAATGGCGACCAATATTCCGCCGCATAATCTTATTGAGGTTATTAACGGGGCGAAGCACCTGCTGCGCCACCCGGATGCGAGCCTCGACGACATTATGCGTTTTATCCCCGGTCCGGATCTGCCCGAAGGCGGCAAAATTATTGGCCTGGACGGAATCCGTGAAGCATACGAAAGCGGGCGCGGGATTTTCCGAACCCGGGCGACGGCGCGCATCGAAAAAATCACCGCGCGTAAGCGCGGCATCGTTATTACGGAGCTGCCCTATCTTGTGGGTCCGGAAAAGATCATTGACAAGCTCAAGGACGCCGTTAACGCCAAGAAAATCCAGGGCGTCTCCGGGGTCCAGAACCTGACGGACCGGCACCATGGTATGCGGCTCGTCGTCGAAGTAAAAAATGGGTTCCACCCCGAAGCAGTACTCGCCCAGCTGTACCAGCACACTCCGCTCGAGGATTCTTTCGGTATTAATAATGTGGCTTTGGTTGACGGCCAGCCGCAAACCCTGGGACTGCTGGAGCTGCTGCGGGTGTGGATTGCGCACCGTATCACGGTGACGCGCCGGCGCAGTGAGCACCGTTTACGGGCCGCGCAATCTGATCTGCACCTGGTGGAGGGCCTACTTATTGCCGTCCTCAATATTGATGAGGTGATCGCGGTTATTCGTTCTTCGGATGATACCGCGGCGGCCCGCGAGCGGCTCATGGCGGTTTTTGATCTGTCCGAGGCTCAGGCTGATTATATTTTGGAGCTGCGGCTGCGCCGCCTCACGAAGTATTCGCAGATTGAGCTGGAAGGGCGCCGTGAGGAGCTGGAACGCACGATTGCGGAGCTGGAAGAAATCTTGGGGTCGCCCGAACGTTTGCGGGAGGTAGTGGCAACTGAGATGACGGAAGTGGCCCAGCAATTTGGGACTCCGCGGCGCACCGTGCTCCTGGAATCGGATGGGGCGGCCAGCGCCGCGGCCCCGCAAGCTCTCCCCCTGGAGGTTTCCGATGATCCGACGTGGGTGTTACTTTCGGGGACCGGGCTGGTGGCGCGCACCGCGGGTGGCGATGCTCCCGAACGCGGCGGCCCGCGTCGAGCCCACGATGCGATTATTTCGCGGGTTGCCACCACGGCCCGCGGGCATATCGGAGTGGTGACAAGCCACGGGCGCATGATCGACCTGGATGTACTTACTGTCCCCGCACTTCCGGATACCGCGGGGGCACCCTCGCTAGCCGGGGGCACCCCGGTGGCCGATCTTGTTTCTCTGGACTCCGGGGAACGCATCATCGGGCTGGCTCCTCTCACCGCCGCAGAGGGTGATCCAGTGCTCACCCTCGCCACCGCGCACGGGAGGATTAAGCGGGTGAACGGTGCTTACCCGAATAGGGAGAGCTGGGAAGTTATTACCCTGGCTGAAGGCGATAGCGTGGTGGGCTGCGCGCTGGCCCGCGATACCGACCAGGTGGTACTTATCACCAGCGATGCGCAGTTATTGCGCTTTGAGGCATCATTGGTGCGCCCGCAGGGCCGGGCCGGCCAGGGCATTGCCGGGATTCGCTGCGCGGAAGGTGCCCAGGTCATTGCCCTCGGGGTGGTGCCCGGTGATGATCTTGCCGGTTCCCTGGTGGTCACGATTGCCTCGAATGCGCAGGCGCTCCCGGGTACCGAACCGGGTAGTGCCAAGGTCACGCCCCTGGATCGTTTCCCCGCAAAAGGCCGCGGTACGGGCGGGGTGCGCGCCCAGCGTTTCCTGCGCGGGGAAAATGTTGTGGCACTGGCCGCTATCGGCCCAGAGCCGCTGCGCGCCATCACGGCCTCCGGCCAGCCGGTTGAACTACCCGCGGTTGAGGAGAAGCGGGATGCTTCGGGCAGTGCCCTGACGGTCCCGGTTGCGGCTATCGGAAGCTAGCCACGCGGCGCGAGCGCCCGCCTTAGTGTACGTGCCTTCGTACGTGCCTTCGCACACGCGGCTAGGCACCGCGCGCCGCCGCGGAACGCGGCTTCTTACGACCGCGCTGGCATATCCGGGAGCGGGTGGTGGACTACCCGGGTGCGTTCGGTAACCTCGAAACCGAAGCTTTCATACAGGCTCAGGCGCGCCGCACTGTCGGGGGTCAGGCAGGTGCCGTCCGGCTCGTAGTGGACGGTGAGATCCAACGTGGTGGCATCCATGCCGCTATCTGCCTGGGCGGCAATACTGGCGGCCAGCAGGCGGGCATTGACCCCGTCCGGGCTTTCGGCCCGCACCGCGAGCTCATCAACATAGCCCTCCCGGAATCCCAGCCCGGGCCAATCCTGCTCATAGGCGGCGGTCATAATGCACCCGAGTACCCGGGGCCGATCCCCGCGGGTATCCACCGCCAGGAAACTCCATTCGCGGCGCATAAAAGCACATTCGATGCGCCACTGCTCCCGGGTGTAAATCGGGTAATTCAATTTATCTGCGTAAAAAGAATTATGGGCAAGAAGTGCGGCGTCGTCCCAATCGGGGGTCAGGGGAACCAGCTCCACACCATTGTTTTCAGCATGCGCGGAAGGCGGCAAGGGCAGCGGTCCGCGGGTGAGCGGCCGACGCATTTGCAGGTAGGAAAGCCGGTCGGTGAAGCCGGCAGCCGCCAGGGCCATCCCCCGTTCCGGATCCCAACTTTCCACATTCGCCACGGCCACGGGGTGGAGAGTTCCGGCCGCCAGGGCCGGAGCTCGGCGCAATTGTTCGGCGAGCACCCCGCGAGCTGCCTGTTCGCGCAGCTCCGGGCTCAGCCCGGGGTGCACACTAGCTGAAAGGGTAACCGTGGGATGCGCGGTGCGCGCATCGTAGAGGCGCACGATACCGAAAGCAAGGAGGCGCCGGACCGGTGCTGCGTCGTCGTACCACCCGAAAACACTATGCGGAACCGAGGGCTCAAACATGAGATCAATTTCTTCGCGCGAGGTGCGGAAGCTGGAGTTCACGGCACTCTGGTGGGTATCGAGCAGCGTGAAAATCGCGCGGCCATCCGCCGCTGTGAGATCGCTCCACAGTATCGCGCCGTTACCCATGAGCCCTCCTTTACGGGTATGACTCTCAAGTGTAGCGAAGCGCGGGCCCGGAATCTTAGGCATCGATCTTGTCGTAGGAGATATCGTCGGCGCCCTCGACAATAAATTCGCGACGCGGAGCCACCTCGTTACCCATCAATACTTCAAAAACGGACTCGGCTTCCCGCAGCGCGGCCTCGTCCTCGATGCGGATGCGCCGCAGGGTGCGGTGGGCGGGATCCATGGTTGTTTCGGCGAGCTGGTGCGCGTCCATCTCCCCCAGGCCCTTGTAACGCTGGATGGGTTCCTTATAGCTTTTCCCGGCGCGTTCGAGCTTCTTGAGTTCCCGATGCAATTCCTCTTCGGAATAGGTATAAATATACGAGCCCTTTTTCCCGCCACGCCCGGCCACCTCGATGCGGTGCAGTGGCGGCACCGCGGCGAAAACCCGCCCGGCTTCCACGAGGGGACGCATATAGCGGAAGAACAGCGTGAGCAGGAGGGTGCGGATATGGGCGCCGTCCACGTCCGCATCCGTCATCATAATAATTTTCCCGTATCGCGCCGCCGCGAGGTCAAAAGTGCGCCCGGAACCGGCCCCGACCACCTGAATAATGGAAGAGACCTCCTGGTTACGCAGAATATCCGCGGGCGAGGCACGCTGGACGTTAAGAATCTTGCCGCGGATGGGCAGCAGCGCCTGGAATTCCGAAGAACGCGCCAGTTTCGCGGTGCCCAGCGCCGAATCACCCTCGACGATAAAAAGCTCGGTGTGCTCAATATCATCGCTGCGGCAATCGGCGAGCTTGGCGGGCAGGGTGGAATTTTCGAGCGCGTTTTTCCGCCGCGAGATTTCCTTATGGACGCGCGCGGCCACCCGCGCCCGCATTTCCGCCACGATTTTTTCGAGGAGCCTGGAGGTTTCAGTTTTTTGGTCACGTTTCGTGGACGCGAGGATACTGTGAAGTTGTGCGGCGACGACGCGCGCCACGATGGGGCGCACTGCCGCCGTCCCCAGGATCTCCTTCGTTTGCCCCTCGAATTGGGGTTCGGCTAACCGGACCGTGACAACAGCGGTCATCCCGGCCAAAATATCGTCTTTTTCGATTTTGGCGTCTTTGGCGGTGAGCTTGAGACGCCGCGAATTGGTATCGATCAGGGCCCGTAGGGTTTTCACCACGCCCTGTTCGAAGCCGCTCTGGTGCGCCCCTCCTCCGGGCGTGCGAATAATATTCACAAAAGATTCGGTGGTGGTGTCATAGCCGGTTCCCCAGCGCAGAGCCACATCTACTTCGCAGGTGCGTTCAACTTCCTGGGCGCGCAAATGCCCGCTTTCCGAATCGAGGACCTGCACGTTTTCGGTGAAGGTTTCACTGCCCGTGAGGTGCATGGTGGCGGTGAGGGCCGGATCGGTGGCCAGGTAGTCCACGAAATCGACGACGCCCCCCTCGTAATGGAACACTTCCTCATAGGGGCCGTTCTCCCCGGGGGTGCCCGCCAGGCCGCGTTCATCACGAATGGTGATGGTCAGGCCGGGCACCAGGAACGCGGATTGGCGTACCCGTTCGGTGAGCAGATCATAGGAGAATTCTGCTTCGGCCAGGAAAATCTGGGGATCAGCCCAGTAGCGCACGGATGTGCCGGTATTCTTCTTCGCTACTTTCCCGACCGTGTCAAGTTCACTGCCGTGGGTGAAGGCTTCAAAAGGAGCCTCCGGGGAGGGCTGAGTACCGTCCTGGAAACGCCCCGGTTCGCCGCGCTTGAATTGCATCTGGTAGACCTTGCCGCCGCGCCGGACTTTCACATCCATGCGCGCGGAGAGTGCGTTAACTACCGAGGCACCCACGCCGTGAAGGCCGCCGGAAGCGGAATAGGATCCGCCTCCGAATTTCCCGCCGGCATGCAGGCGGGTGTACACAACTTCCACTCCGGAAAGCCCCACTCCGGGGACGGTATCCACGGGGACACCGCGGCCGTCGTCGGTTACCTCAACCGAACCGTCGGCGTAGAGGGTGACGGTGATATGGGTAGCGAATCCTTCCAGCGCTTCGTCGATACCGTTGTCGATGATTTCCCAGAGGCAGTGCATGAGTCCGCGCGAATCCGTGGAGCCGATGTACATACCGGGGCGTTTGCGCACGGCTTCCAGACCTTCGAGGACTTGGAGATGGCGAGCTGAGTATTCTTCGGAAGTTGACACACCGGTAGTTTACGCGAACGGTTGTTCGCGAGCCGGTGCGGCGCGCGTGAAAGTACGTGAAAGTACGTGAAAGTGCGTGAAAGTGCGTGAATCCCACGGTTCACACCAGCCCCAGCGGGGGTTCTATGCGTTTTCAGAGCTGTAGTGCATTTGTCGTACACGCGCAGTACACCTCGGAAAAACACCCCGCCACCCCCACGCAGCCGGCGACGAGGGTGCCAGCCGGCATCAGCTGAGAGCCACAGTAGGAACGCGTTAACTCAAAAGCGGCCCGGGTGGGCCGCTGGTGGTGAGATCGAAGAGAAGCTAGGCGATATTTTCGCGTTCGTCTTGAATCTCAAGGGCATCTTCACGCAGCTTATCGAGATGCTGGGAAGCATGATGGCCGCAGAAGAAAAGTTCTCCATAGGGCAGGCGTACCCGAACGTAGGCCTGGGCTCCGCAGGCATCGCAACGATCCTGCGCGGTCAAGGGAGCTAATTCAGTCAATGTAGTACTCACATACCTATCAAAGCATAAAAGGGCGCGCTTATTCCTGAGGAGAAGATCACCTCAGGCCCGTGCTCTCGGTAAGCTGAACGCATGGCTCTCTCTCACGCACACGGTAGTTCTTTGGGCTATGCCGCCCTCGATCTGGAAACCACCGGTTTAGATGCGCGCACGGACCGCATTGTGGAGATCGGGGTGGTGCTTCTAGATGAGCAGGGCAACCCAGAGTGCGAATGGGACAGCCTGGTGAACCCACTGCGGCCCATGGGAGCCACGGATATCCACGGAGTACACGCTGCAGAAGTGGCACAGGCGCCGTCGTTCTCACAACTGCTCCCCCACGTGGAACGGCTGCTGCACGGGCGTATCCTCGTGGCGCATAATGCCCGCTTTGATCTGGGTTTCCTCAACGAGGCTTTTCGCCGCGCCGGAAGCCCGCTACGTATCCCGCTCACCGCTGCCGTGTGCACGATGGATCTTTCGCGCATTTATGTTCCCGAGGGGCGCCATTCCCTTATGGCCGTGGCCCAGCGTGCGGGAATTGAGATAGAAGAACACCACCGTGCCATCACGGATGCGCGCATGTGCGGGCGGCTCCTGGCTGAGTACCTGCGCCGAGAGGCACGCGGGGAGCGCTACGCCACCCGCGCACATAGTAGAGACGGGCGGGAAATAACAGCAGCGGCGTGGGACGATGCTCGCCTCCACGCCGCTGAGATTATTTGGCCCACCCCGCTATTCGAGGTGGAGTTCCCCGGTGTGCGCCGCGCGCGCCGGGAACCTGCCGCGCCTGGTTTTACTCCAGATAGTCACGCAGCACCTGCGAACGGCTCGGGTGGCGCAGCTTAGACATGGTCTTGGATTCGATCTGGCGAATGCGTTCGCGAGTAACCCCGTAAACCTTGCCGATTTCATCCAGGGTTTTCGGCTGGCCGTCGGTGAGGCCAAAGCGCATGGAAACCACCCCGGCCTCGCGTTCGGACAGGGTATCGAGAACGCGATGGAGCTGCTCTTGGAGCAGGGTGAAGCCGACGGCATCCGCCGGGACCACCGCTTCGGAATCCTCAATGAGGTCACCGAATTCGGAATCACCATCTTCACCGAGCGGGGTGTGCAAAGAAATGGGTTCCCGGCCGTACTTTTGAACTTCGACGACCTTTTCTTCGGTCATATCCAGTTCTTTCGCCAGTTCCTCGGTGGTTGGTTCCCGCCCGAGTTCCTGGAGCATCTGACGCTGAACCCGCGCGAGCTTATTGATAACTTCGACCATATGCACCGGGATGCGGATAGTGCGGGCCTGGTCCGCCATCGCGCGGGTAATGGCCTGGCGAATCCACCAGGTAGCGTAGGTGGAGAACTTGTAGCCCTTGGCGTAGTCAAACTTTTCGACGGCGCGCACCAGCCCCAAATTCCCTTCCTGAATAAGATCAAGGAAGAGCATGCCGCGGCCCGTGTAGCGCTTAGCCAAGGAAACTACCAGGCGAAGATTCGCCTCAAGGAGGTGGTTCTTGGCGTGCTTGCCATCGCGGGAAATAATCCGCAGTTCACGGATATAGGCGTGGTCTTTCTCCTTATCGAGATTACCCTGGTCCAGCAGGTGCTGGGCGTAGAGCCCGGCCTCGATTCGCTTAGCGAGTTCCACTTCTTCCGCGGCGTTAAGCAGGGGCACTTTGCCGATCTGCTTGAGGTAGTCCTTGACCGGATCCGCGGTGGCACCGGCAACGTGAACACGTACCGCCGGCTCATCGGAATCATCGGAATCTTTGACGGTGAACCCGCCTCGGGAATTACGCCCGGTTGTTTCCGTTTTGGCGGCGTTATCCGTTTCCTTATCGGCTTCGTCCTCTTCTTCCTCGGGTTCTTCTTCGGCGTCCTCCGAATCGTCTTCGTCATCCTCGAGATCGTCGTCTAGATCCTCGGCGTCAACATCCTCAGCATCGACGTCGAAATCTTCATCCTCGAGATCCTCATGTTCTTCAGGATCTTCCGGCTCTTCCTGCTTAGCGGTAGCACGCTTCGACGTAGCCTTCTTCGAGGTGGAAGCCTCCTTGGATTCGGCTGCCTTAGACGTGGTCTTCTTCGCGGCAGTCTTACGGGTGGCCGGCTTCTTAGCGGCCGGCTTCTCCTCCTTGGCTTCCGCTGCGACCGCGGTCGCCTCCGTGGCAGCCGCAGCAGGTTCCGGAGTTTCGCTTTCAGCGGTGGCTTTCTTCTCGGCAGTCTTCTTCGCCGCGGTGGACTTTGAGGCGGCGGACTTCGTAGCAGCTGACTTCGCGGTGGTGGCCTTCTTCGAGGAAGATGCCGAAGAAGCGGCCTTGGATTCAACCGACTTAGATTCGGTCGACTTAGATTCGGTCGACTTAGATTCGGTCGACTTCGGTTCGCTTGCCTTGGAGATGGTCTTCTTGGTGGCAGCCTTCTTGGTAGTGGTGGTCTTGGCCGCACTGGCCTTCTTGGCAGCCGGCTTCTTCGCCGCCGTGGTGCTTTCAGAAGCGGTAGCTGCCGAGGTGGCCGATGCCGTGCGACTGGAGGAGCGAGAGGCCGCCTTCTTCTTCGTACCCGAAGCGGATGCGGACACCGCGGTGTCCTTTTCCGCGGCAGCGGTTTCTTGTGCACTGGCAGACTTTGTGGCCACGTGAGACCTTTCCCTAGTGTTATCAACGAATGCCGAAAACCGGCACGGGGTATCCACCCCAAAGAGCTATTTAGCGGAACGCACCCCACCCACTTTTTGTTCCCCACCCTCCCTAAGGTGCCGATCATCACATAGCATTCTTATGCTCGGGGACTATAGTTCGCCCACTTTCCGCCGGTATGAACTTCCCGCCAGCGCGCACTTCCCGCCAGCGCGAATACCATCTTCACGCACGTAGCTACGTAGGTTCTTTAGGCTGCTTGGCTACCCGGCCCATATCGATCCGCGGCTTCCGGCTCACTAGCTGCCAAACCGCAGGGCGTGACCTCGTCACCGGCACCGTCACTATCCACTTCCCCTTGATCGCCACTATCAGCTGTGGCGCGTGAACACCTCTCACCTCCGTTCGGGCCTAGCAACCAGGGAGGCAATGCGTTCCATTCGGCCGCATCTTTGAGCATGCGCGCCAAGCGCGAGCCGGGATTGATTTCCAGGGCTTCTTGAGCGCGCAGCGCGGTCATGGAATTTTGCCCCACCCACCAGGCTAAATACGCCGAGCACGCGTAGGGAACCTCCACTCCTTCCGGAGCCAGCCGGGCTAATTCATCCAGAAGAGCCATCATTCCCAAAGCGCGCACAATATTGGGACGCTCCCCCACCCCGGTAGCAAAACCCACCGCGGGATCAACTGATGACATCGGTAGCAGCGGATCATGCTCAAGGGAGACCTGCAAGATTTTATCCCGAATAGGGATGCGTAAGAGCCCGGCCAAGGCTCGCCCCGCTTCGCGGGTGGTGATGCGCGGTGGGCCGGCTTGGCGGCGGCGCGCCACCCGAGCAAGGAGCATATCCCAATGCTCTTCCAGTGCAGTGACTTCCTCCCCGCGCGCTTCTTCCAAGGCTACGGCGGTATTACGCTTCCGAGTGGGGCTGGCCTTGACGATATCCCGGCGCGGTTCTTCTTCCAGAGGCGCCGAACCCTTGTAAACGAGAGCAGCCGCCGCCTCGGTAGATTCCAATTCTTCCCAGCGGCAAAATGTTTCTTCTCCCATATCCATAAACCCTTCGTTATCGGCAATAAAAAAATCACAACTCCACGCATCGCGAGTGCCCGGGTCACCGTCCCAGAGCCGGGAAAGAGCAGCGCAGAGCAGTTCCAGTAGGGCCAGCACCGAAGCAAATTCGCGGGTGTGAGCGAAGCGAATAAAACTTGGACAGTAGACCACCGCCACGCAGCTGAACATTCTGCAGGCAGCTACCGTGTCAGTTATTTGCCGGGCAACATAGGGCGAGATAGGGCCGGCACGCAGATCTACCCGAATGAGTGGCGTTTCACCCCCGGCCACGGCAACTTCCGGACGCTGCGAAGATTCCAGCGAACCGAACCATTGCGGTAGTTCCTCACCCTCCGGGCCCACGGCCCGATGCAATTCCGGGCTTCCCCCGAAGAGTACGAAGTGGTGGCGCGGGTGATAGCCCAGCAGATGGGGAATAACAGCGAGGGCATCGCGCGGATGATGAAGTGTGATTGTGTCCATAGGGCTAGATAACCAGCTTCGGCAACCGCGTGCTCGCGAGTGCCGGTACCCTGTGGATGGGGCGCGCACCTCACGGATCTGTGGATAAAGAAGCGGAGCAGGAGCAATGGAGTGGAGCACTCGCGATTTCACCAACGGGGTTGATAGCCGTATTGAGGCGCGTTTGGATTCGCTGCGCCGCTGGAATCAGCCCGAGGTGGAGGATTTCATTGATACTGTTACCGCGCTAGCGTCCGGCGGTAAGCGGACACGGGCGCGGTTGGTGCGGGCCGGGATGCTGGCCACTCTTCCGGAGTCTACTTGCCCGGATATGGTGGCGGCGGTGCGTATGGGCGCGGCCGTGGAGCTTTTCCAGCTCGCGGCCCTTATTCACGACGATATTATTGACGCTTCTGCCACCCGCCGCGGGGTCCCCACGGTACATGCGGAGCTGGAGAATTATCACCGCGTATCCGGTTGGGATGGTTCCCCCGAGCGCTACGGTTTCCGCTCCGGTTTGATTGTGGGCGATGCTGTTCTGGCGCTGGCGTCTCAGGAAGCGGTGAGCGCCGGGCGTAGTGCTCCCCTCGAGCCGTTTTTCACCATGTGCGAGGACGTGGGCATCGGTCAGTTCCTCGATATCCGCTGCGAATATGCCCGCGGGGCTACCCGGGAGGATATCAGCGCGATTATCACCCATAAAACGGTGTCGTATTCCGCGCTCTTCCCCCTGCTTATCGGGGCTGCGCTCGCTGAGTCGCCCAGGCCGGAAACAATCGCAGATTTGCGGGCTTTCGCCACACCTTTCGGTGAGGCTTTCCAATTGCGCGACGATATCCTCGGAATTTTCGGGGATCCAGCTGTCACGGGTAAACCTGCCGGCGATGACCTCACCGAAGGGAAAAACACCTTCCTCTTCCTCGAAACGCTGGAGCGGGTTAGCGAGGTGGATGCCCGGTGGTTGCGGTCCTTGCGTGGGAAGCCTTTGGAGGGCGACGACGTCGCTCGCGCTCGGGCTCTCATGGAGGACTCTGGAGCGCGGGCTCACGTGGAAAACATGATTCGCCACCGTGAGGATAGTGCACGAGCTATCTTGCCGCGCCTGAATGATGCCGCCCGCGACAGCTTAGGGGAACTCCTCCAGCGTCTGCGCTCGCGCACCCACTAGGTCCGGCGGCCCCTGCCAAGGTGGCCCGCACCAAGGTGGGCAACCACGAGCTAAAAAGCCAGGCCGGCGATGACGCGTCGAACCGCGTGGGTGTGCCCGGCGATGAGTGCACCCAACGGGGTATCACGTAGTTCCGGTTCGAAGCGCCGCAGCCATTCTTGGGCTTCGTCGTCGTTATATCCGGCATCGCGCAGGGAAATAATGGTGCCGCGCAACGAGGGCAGCGGCACGCGCTGCCCGTCTTTCATCACAAACTGTCCCGCGTCGGCGTAAAGGGCGTTATTTTCCCCGCGCCGCACCGCCAGGAAACGGGCATCGCGCAGCTGGGAGCGTACCGTACGCAGATCGGTCTCGAGGTAATCGGCCAGCTCCGGAAGGCTCAACCACGTCACAGTTGTATTCTCTTTTTCCACGCTTCCCATCTTAATGCCGCGGCCGCGCAGGCGCGCAGGTGGGCAAGGGTGCGGCGTCGTCGCCATTACAAAATCGTCACATTCTGGTGACATTTTCACAACAGTGCACTATTGTCACAAGTGGAACAGCGGCCGGGGCGCAATCGAATGTCCCCCGCACCGGCCAGGAAGTGAGAAATGGTGGGATCGAAGGCGAATCTGGCGCGTTTGCGGGCGCAGGTACCGGCCCCGCACTACGAACTTTCGCACGCGGAAATCGCGGCGCGTTTGAATGCGATTATCGCCCCGAGCCGGGCGGAAACGCAGAAGATGGTGCGTGATACGGCGGCGCTTATGGGCGTCAATCCTCGGCTTGCAATGGCGCATGCCTATATCGAATCCGGTTTCAATTCTCGCGCCCTCTCCCCGAGCGGTGCGGCAGGTGTGATGCAGCTGATTCCCGCGGCCTCACGGTGGGCGGGGCGGATGGTCGGGCGGGATCTGGACTGGCTTATTCCCGCGGATAATATCACCGCGGGTATCGCCATTATTCGGTATTTGCAGCGCCACACCGCCAGTACGCATGAGGCTATTGCCGCCTACTACCAGGGTTTGGCACGCCTGCGGGAAGCTGGGCCGTACCCGTCTACCCAAAAGTACGTGCTGCGGGTCTTGCGCGCAGCTAAGAGTTTCTAAACGCGGCGTTTTGAGGCGGCGCGCTACCCTAGGTGTGTGACTATTCCTTCCCTGCCGGCCGGGTGGCTTGAGGGCCGCTACCGTCTCGACGCCCCGGTGGCGCGCGGCGGGATGGCCACGGTGTACCGCGGCTACGACACCAATCTAGATCGCGTGGTGGCGATCAAGATTATGCACCCCGACCTGGCGACCCTTGATGATTTCACCCGGCTCTTCCAGCGGGAAGCCCGGGCGGTCGCCGCGCTGAGTAGCCCGCATATCGTCACTATTTACGACCGTGGGGTGTGGAACGACGGCGCAACCGAGCGTGCCTACCTCGTCATGGAATACGTGCCCGGACCCACGCTGCGCCACGAGCTGGAGCGCCTAGGGTCCTTCCAGCTCGGCACCGCCCTGGAGATTTGCGATCAGGTCCTCCAGGGCCTGGCAACTGCCCACCGGACCGGAATTATTCACCGGGATATCAAGCCGGAAAATATTTTATTCGACGCCACCTGCCCGCCGCCCTCCCCCGTGCGCCTGCCACAGCTCACCGTGACGGTAACTGATTTCGGACTCGCCCATGCGGTGAGCGCATCCTCGGGGGCGCTGCCGCGCTGGGGAACCCTGGCCTATACCGCACCGGAAATTCTGGAGCAGCGGGCGGCGAGCCCGGCTAGCGATGTTTACGCCACCGGCCTGGTGCTCTTTGAGTTAATTGCCGGGCGCCTGCCCTGGGCCGGATACTCAGCCGCCCAGCTCGCGGCGGCACAAGCACGGGAAGATTTACCGCGCCTAGCGGGGGATAATCCGTGGTTGCCGGCGGAGGTGGATTCTTTTATCGGGGTGCTTACCGCTAAAAATCCGGCGGATCGCCCGGCGAGCGCCGGAGAGGCCCGGGAGTTGCTGCGGGCGGTGCGGACCCGGGTTCTTGACGATGCCGCGCTACGGCGTATTCCGGTTACGCCGCGCCGCCCACAACCGGTTCGGGGCGAAGAGACGGCGGGTGAAAGTGGGGGTGCCGAGCCGGCGACCGCGGCTGGAGAAGGAGTCGAGCACGCTGTCACGATCAATGCTGCCGCGACTGGAGCGCCCACGCTGGATGCCCCCACGCTGGGTGCCGACGCGACTGTTCCGGTGCACGCACCTGAGCACCGTGCCCCGTCAATCCTCCGCCCCACCCGGAAACTAAAGGTAAGCCCGGTTAGCTCGCAACAAGGTACGGGCCGACCGCAGCAGCACCCGGGAAAACCGCGGCAGCGTAGCGCTGGGCGGCGGCGCGCCCGCGCGTGGTGGATTGCCGCCTGGGTATGCGCAATCGCGTTGCTTGCTGGGGCAGGCGGCGCGACGTGGGCTCTCACGGCGGGCCCGTGGGCACGGGTAACGGTACCCGAGCTTGCCACCGGACTCACCCAAGCGCGTGGCCAGATGGAGGCCCTCGGGCTAACAGTGGAGACGGAGGTGCGGGGCGGGAGCGGAGCGCTACCGGGTACCGTGCTGGGTAGCGATCCGGAGGCAGGTAGCCGGGTGCGCCCGGGGAGCACAGTTGAACTTCTTATTGCCGGCGCAAGCCGTGATACAGCCGTTCCCGACGTGGCAGATATGGCGGAGGCAGAGGCACGCGCCGTGCTCGAACAAGCGGGATTCCAGGTGCAGGTGCGCTACCGGGAAACCCGGGCTGCCGCGCCGGGCACCGTGTTGCGCCAGGATCCCGGACCGGGAGTGAGCACCGCAGCCGGGCAGAAAGTCACGCTCATTATTGCGGCGCGCTAGCCAAGGCGCGCTAGTCCCGCCCCGTTTTACAGGTGGACGTCGCGCAGCATTTCGGCTAGCTGGTAGGCCAACTCCAGGGACTGCTGGTGGTTGAGACGCGGATCGACCAAGGATTCGTAGCGTTCGGTCAGGGTCTCTTCGAAGATTTCTTCCGAGCCACCCAGCACTTCTGTCACGTCATCCCCGGTCAGTTCCACGTGGATACCGCCCGGGTGGCTACCTAAGGCTTCGTGAACCGCGAAGAACCCGCGGATTTCCGCCATGATATCGCTCAGGCGGCGGGTCTTAATTCCATTGGATGCCTTGATGGTATTTCCGTGCATGGGGTCGGATACCCAGGTAACCGGGCGCCCGTCACGCTGCACCGCTTCCACCAGGGGCGGCAGAGCTTCTTCTACCCGCCCGGCCCCCATGCGGGTAATGAACGTGAGTCGGCCCGGTTCGCCTTCCGGATTGAGCTTGTCAATAAGGGCGAGGGCGGTATCTGGCGTCGTCGTCGGACCTAATTTCACCCCGATCGGGTTACGTGCGTGGGAGAACATCTCCACGTGGGCACCATTGACGTCGCGGGTGCGCTCCCCGATCCACAAGAAGTGGGCGGAAGTGAGGTAGGGCTCGTGAGTGCGCGAATCAATGCGCATCATAATTTCCTCAAAGGGTAGTACGAGACCCTCGTGGGAAGAATAAATTTGCGTTTCTGCCAGCTGTGCGCCATCGACCCCGGCCGCGGTCACGAAACGCATGGCGCGATCAATCTCGCTCGCTGTTTTTTCGTACCGCACGTAAGCCGGGTTGGCAATAAAACCGCGGTTCCAATCGTGGACCGAACGCAAGTCGGCGAAACCACCGCGCGTGAACGCACGCATGAGGTTGAGGGTGGCCACCGAGTACAGGTACGCCTCCTCCAAACGGTGCGGATCGTGGCGGCGCGCCGCGGCCGTGAATTCGTGCCCGTTAATGGAATCGCCCAGGTAGGAGGGCAAGGTGGTATCGCCAATAGTTTCGGTGGCCTGGGAGCGCGGCTTAGAGTACTGGCCGGCCATCCGCCCAATTTTCACTACCGGCACCGAAGCCCCGTAGGTCAAAATAACCGACATTTGCAGGAGAGTGCGGACCTTGGCACGGATGCGATCCGCGGTGATTTGCTCGAAAGATTCTGCGCAATCCCCACCCATGAGGACGAAAGCTTCTCCGCGTTGGGCAGCGGCGATCCTCTCACGGAGCCGATCGCATTCACCCGCAAAAACGAGGGGCGGCATTTTCGCCAAACGCTGCATGACGGCAGTAAGCTCTGCTTCATCCTCGTAATGGGGTTGGTGCAAAGCAGGCTTATCGCGCCAGGTGTGGGCCAGCGCAGCAATTTTATGCGTATCGTCCTCAAACATAAACGAAATCTTAGCCCGGAACGGGGGCACGGGCAGAATTGCGTCAGCGCCATGAGACGCATCCGGGGCTCACACGCGCGCACCACACTAAAAATGATCTGCACACAAGCTCGCCCCGCACCAGATAACCGGTACGGGGCGAACATTCACGTGTGGATACAGGGCACCCGGGCAGCCCGGGCCCACGACGCAGCCGCATTAGGCGTGCGGGCGAACCTCCTGGCCGATGGCCTGCATGGTCTCCACGAACCAATCCTGGGTGATATCGAAGGCCTTGTGGCCCTTCACCCGCGGGAAAGCGATATTGGTGAGGACGTTACCGTTCTCCTCATCGTGCCCGATGAGGCCGGGCTTACCTTCCAGGGCGCACTGCACGGCCAGGTCCACCATGCCCTTGATGAGGCGCAGGTCCTCAGCGTTGGCGTGCCAGGCGCGGGAGAAGTACCCGGACTTTTGCACCATGACCTTTTCCGCGCCGAGCTTCTGCGCGAATTGCTCAGCGAACCAGCGGCCCGGATTGACCTTATCGAGCTGGACGTGTCCGAAGGGATCGCGCGGTACTTCCTGGCCAGCGGCTTCCATTTCGGCCACGATTTCATCCACGCCCGCACCCTCGGAAAGGAAGATATTGACGTTGCCGATCTCATCCATAATCTTCTTGAGGCGTTCGGCTTCCCCGCTGATATCCAAGGCCATTTCGGGCAGGAACACGGCGTGCACATCCCAGCGTTCCTTGGTCAAGCCCAGCGCCGGAGCCCATTCCTGCTCCTGGACCCAATCGTGGTAGTACTTGGAGGCCTGCGCGGTAAGGTAGCCGCAATTACGGCCCATGACTTCGTGAACGATGAGCATACGCGGGTTGGAGCGATGCTCACCAATAATATGCTGGGCGTAGAGCGAGGCTTCTTCCGCGGCGGTCCAGGCGCCCAGGGACTGGCGCACCGGAATAATGTCATTATCGATGGTCTTGGGCAGACCCACCACCACGAGGTGATGCCCGTTTTCTTCCAGGTAGGCAGCCAGATCAGCCGCGGTGGTATTTGTATCATCACCGCCGATGGTGTGGAGCACATCCACACCATCTTCCACGAGACGCTGAGCGGCGAATTCCAGCGGGTTCACGCCTTCTTCCACGAGGCCACGCTTGACCAGATCCTCGGTATTGGTCAGCTTGACGCGGGAGTTACCGATGGGTGAACCGCCGAAACGGTGCAGGATATGGGCTTGTTCGCGCCCTTCTTTATCGATGGTGATGTAATTCCCGGTGAGCAGCCCGTGGTAGCCATGCTGGTAGGCGATAATTTCCACATCGGGCGCAATTTCCGTATAGCGCTCAATGAGGCCACCCACGGCCGAGGACAAACACGGGGCGAAACCTCCGGCGGTCAAGAGCGCAACGCGGCGGACAGTCATCGTTAACCTTCCGTTTCTGATTGGGGGATTATTCCGCTGTTGATTATACCCGCAGCTATAGTGTCTTTCATGGGAGAAGGACCTACAGGCAAGCACTCGGATAATAGCTTCGATGCGCAATGGGACAAGATCGCGCGCGAGCTGGAAGCCGAGGGGGTGGGAGCGAATATCAATACCACCCGGGATAGTGATGCCGCGCTGCCGCCGGTGGATGTTTCTCCGCGCTACACCGATGCCGCCTGGGCGCTGGGTGGCGGGCGAACGGCCGGTCCGCGCGATTGGTCCCCGGCCCCGGAAGATTCAGATTTTTCCGACGACGACGCCACCTTCAACCCGGCCTCCCGCGAAGAATATTATGTTCCCCAGGCCCCTGCCCACCGCTACGCGAGCCTCGCCTGGGTGGCCACCGGGGTGCTGGTTCTCATCAGTGCGCTCATGTTTATCGGCCTGCTGCCCGCCCCGCGCCTGACCGCGTGGATCCTGGCCGGTGGAGCCCTGGTGGGCGTTGTGGTCGCCATTATTTTGACGGCACCCGCCCGCGAAGATACCGATCCGTACGACGACGGCGCCCGCCTGTAGCGCGCTACTTCTCCGCGAATTCATCGTAGCTCCGCGCTAGGGTAAAAATCATGACAGCACGGCATATTCCGCGGCCCGGCACCCGGGTCGATACCGAACCTATTGAGGTGTATCGGTCCGGCCGCATCTTGGCTCCCCGCCAGTTGGAATTTGCGGATCTGGGGACTCCTCTGGATGAGGTTACTTTCGTGGTGGTAGATGTGGAAACCACCGGAGGGAGGCCCGGGGCGCATGCGCTCACCGAAATTGGTGCGGTGAAAGTGTGCGGAGGGGAGGTGGTGCAAGAGTTTTCCTCACTCGTTAATCCCGGGGTGCCCATCCCGGCCCAGATCACCGTACTCACCGGAATCACCACCGCAATGACGGTGAGCGCTCCCCCGCTGAGCGAGGTCCTCCCTGCTTTTCTCAATTTCCTTGAGCCCGATGCCCCAGCGCTTGACGGTGGAGCGTCTGTTCTAGGCAGTGGAGTGCCTGTTCCCGGCAGCGGAACTCTCGCTTCTAGCAGTAGAGTACCTGCCCGAAACCGGGCGGCGGATCCACCGGTGCTCGTGGCTCATAATGCCCGCTTCGATATGTCCCATTTGCGCGGGGCGTGCGAAGCGATAGATGTGGCGTGGCCACGCCTGCGGGTCCTCGATACCCTCGGGCTGGCGCGGCGTATTTTCACTCGCGATGAAGTCCCCAATCACAAATTAAGCACCCTCGCTGGCTACTGCCGGGCCGCGGTACAGCCAAGCCATCGTGCCCTCGATGATGCGCGGGCTACCGTGGATGTGCTCCACGCGATGATCGGGCGGCTCGGCCCGCTCGGCGTCACCCATATTGAGGATCTGCTCACCGCCTCCAACCCGGTTCCGGCCCGCCGGCGCCGCCGCGCCGTGCTCGCCGATCAGGTACCGCACAGCCCGGGCAGCTACCGTTTTATCGGCCCGAATAACGAAGTACTGTACGTGGGTAGCTCCGGGAATATGTACCGGCGGGTGCGCCAGTATTTCACCGCCGCGGAAAAACGCCGCCGCATGGCGGAGATGGTGGACCTGGCCACCCGGGTAGAAACCACCCCCACCGCCACTCTCCTGGAAGCACGGGTGGTGGAGCTGCGCGATATTACTCGCTTCGATCCGCCCTTTAATCGCCGCTCGCGCCGCCCGCACACTCGCACCTGGATCAGCCTGGATACCACGCCTGTGGCGCGCCTGAAAACTACGCGCAGCTGTTCGGCAACAGAGGTGGCACACTCACTGGGGCCTTTCGGCTCCCGCAAAGCTGCCCGGCGCGCCGCCGAGCTCATCGGAGATGAAGCCGGGCTCAATCCCGCCGGACTCAACGTGCCACGCAAGGCCGATCTGAGCGATTGCCCGTGCCACTTCGCTTCCCACGCACCTTGCGCGTTGGCCCCGCGGGGCACCGTCAATACCGGAGCAGTGGCCCTCTCGCGCGCCCGGCGGCTGTTAGCTGGTTCCCTTGCCGAAGTATGGGATCACCAGATGGATCGCGTTGCCCGCCTGGCCGCCCAGGAGCGTTTCGAAGAAGCGATGGTGGAACGCGACCGGCTTTCGGCGCTCCTCACCGCAGCCCAGCGGCGGGACTTGCTGGTTCCGCTGTGGCGAGCAAGCTGCGTCGTCGCCGCGTCTAAGCGAGAGGATCATTGGGAAATTATCCTCACGAGTTACGGCAGCCTGCTTGGTACCGCAACTGTCACCGAAGCCCGCGAGGTTCCCCAGCAGGCCGCGGCGCTCCGCAGCGCGACTCCCCTCCTCCCGGCTTCCGCCCGCGCGTCTGAGCACGCGCACCCGGAGGAAACCCTGCTCCTTGCCGCCTGGCTTTCCGATCCCCGCTCGCGAGTGCTCGCCATCGAGGGCGAGATTCCCCTCGCGGTTCCCCTCACCTCAGCCCACCGTTTCCCAGCTTTCTTCCCGGGATCGGAAGAATCACCCGGCTTGGCTGAGCGTTAAACTTCCCCATTTCCACCACGTATGTGACGAGCGTCCCATATACTGGCCCGCATTCGCATTCAATTACCATTCGGAGATTCCGAATGTATCTAAGCGGGCTGGCACCGCGATGCCCCCCCCGAATTGGAGTATGAGAATGGCAACCTACATCCTCCCCGATCTTCCCTACGCTTACGCGGCACTCGAACCGCATATTTCCGGAAAGATCATGGAGCTCCACTTCTACCTTGACTACCTCAATGTCAAGGCCGATTACGTCAAAGCTATCTGGAATATCGTCAATTGGGAAGAAGTCGGAGCGCGTTTGGCAATCGCACAGGAGCAGTCCACCGGCCTTCCCATCCGCGCATAAGTCAGGCGCAAACCGCGCCGCCGATATTCATGGATAGCGGCGGCTAACGCGGCATCATCTCTGGATAGCACAAGGGCGAGGCTCCTCTTCAGAGGCCCCTCGCCCTTCGTGACTATCAGGTGTATTTTTCGGTCCTCTCAGACCCAACCGGTAGCTACCCGGCAACTACACCGCAGAAAGAATATCCACGACCACGGCAATAGCCTGGGCCGGATTATCCTTGCTAGGCACGCTCAGCAGAACTCGCGAGCCGACCGGCACCCCCGCCAGGGGCGCGAAAATCTGCTGAGTGGAAGGTACCGAGCGCGGCCCTGCCGGATAGTTCGCAGTTGTGGGGGCCCAGGTATTTTCCGCGTGGGCGTTATCCCATTGGGCGGCCGCGAACTGGAGCACATAGGTGCCCTTCTCCGGGAGCGGAGCCCCGCTGCCGCGGGCAATAACCGTGGCCTTGAGTTCCGCGGGAGCTTCCGCACCTTCTTTCACCCGGATATCGGTAATGGGCTGACCCAACTCACCCGTGTAGTCCACCGGGAGCGCATCGGCCTCGGTTTCCACCGTAGCACCGGCCTCGCCCGCACTCTTCGCGTTCCAGGCATCCAGAATTTCCACGTAGAAAGCAATGGTATCCGTGGCCCCGATGGAACCATCCTTGGTACCACCCGAAGGCCCGTAACCCCACTTGGCCGGGATGGACAAAATCAGCTTATCCCCCACGTGGGCTTTGGCCAGGGTGTGGCTCCAGCCCGGGATCACCTGGGCGAGCGGGAAGGTCGCCGGGGCGTTGCGCGAATAGGAGGAATCGAAAGGCTCGTTCTTCCCCCACACTTGGCCCACGTAATTGACCTTGGCCACCGCATCGGCACCCAATTCCGCGCCGCTGCCCTGTTCCAGCACCCGCACGCGCACATCCGCCGGAGCGTCCCCCTTCGGGAACTCCAGCAGCGGCGCCTGCGCCGTGCCACCCAGGGACGGCATGCCCTCCTCTGAGTACACAATCTCAGGCGTTTCCCCGGGGGCGGGGCTTTCCACCGCGCCGCTTGCCTCAGCGCTCGCGGATTCCGAAGCAGCCGGTGTTGAACTAGCTGCGCCGTCGTTCCCACCCGAACATGCCGCGAGGCCGCACGCGAGCAAAGCCGCCGTGCATCCCGCAAGAATTTTCTTTCCCATCAACGTCACTTTCTTTGTCCCGTTCGCGCCGCTCGGGCGCGCCACGGCCTTCGCGTACCCGCGCTTAGCGGCTTTCGCCCTGTCCCAGCTTCTCCAGGAGCAGCGCCTCCGCCAGAATAGCGTTACGCCAATCGCCCAGATGCAAGGATTCGTTATGAGCGTGAGCACGTGCGTCCGGATCTTCCACGCCGGTCACCAAAATCTCCGCCTCCGGGAAGACTTCCGCGAGGTCAGAAATGAAGGGGATAGATCCACCCGTTCCGATATCCACCGATTCGTGACCGAAGGCTTCGCTGAGCGCTTCACGAGCCAGATGCATAATGGGGGTATCCTCCCCGGCTTTGAAACCGGAACCCGCTTCCGCAACTTCGGTGACCACGGTGGCTCCGAAGGGCGCCTGCGCTTCGATGTATTCGGCCAGTAGCTCGCCGGCGCGCTGCGGATCCTGACCGGGGGCCACCCGCATGGACAGGAAGGCGCGCGCGGAGGGAATCACGGTATTGGAGGCTTCCGCTGTGGAGGTCACATCCATACCGATAACGGCAATAGAGGGTTTCGTCCACATACGCGAATTGAAAGAGCCGGTCCCCAGGAGCTGCATGCCGGGCAGAATCGCGGCATCGCGGCGCAGGTGTTCTTCTTCGTAATCGACGTCGGCATCGTCCCACGCATCCAAACCGGGAACCGCAACGTCACCGTTCTCGTCGTGCAAGGTCGCGATAATCCGCGCGAGTGCGGTCACCGCATCGAGGGTGGGCCCGCCGTACTGTCCCGAATGTACACCGTGGGTGAGAGTGGACACTTCCACGCCCAGGCGCACGACACCGCGCAGCGAGGTGGTCAGGGAGGGAACCCCCACCTTCCAGTTACCCGAATCGGCCACCACAATGGCATCGGCTTGCAGGCGATCCCGGTAGGTTTCCAGGAAAGCATGGAAGGTAGGCGAACCGATTTCTTCTTCACCTTCGATAAAGAGGGTGACGTTCACGGCTAGATCATCGCCGAGGGCCGAGATCGCAGCCATGTGGACAAGCACGCCCGCCTTATCATCCGCGGTACCGCGCCCGTAGAGGCGCCCGTTCTTTTCTACCGGCTCGAAAGGATCGGATTCCCAGCCGTCCAGGGTTCCCTGCGGCTGCACATCGTGATGCGCGTAGAGAAGAATGGTGGGCTTATCGTCACCGACGTGCTTATGGGCGAGAATCGCCGGGCGGCCCTTACCCTGGGGCGTTTCCAATTCAATAATATCGACGTCGAAGCCGCGTTCGCGGGCCATACGCGCCACGAATTCCGCGGATTCACGCACTTTCGCCTGGTCAAATGCATCCGCAGAAACGGAGGGGATACGGACAAGGTCCTCAAGCAAAGCGCGATGGACGGGCAGGGCCTCATCCACGCGCGCAACAAGATCACTACTCATACGTCCTAGGGTACCGGGTTCGCGCCGGCGGCCGCGCGGGTGGGTGATGGAGGCGGTGGCGCAGGTCGGGCGCGGGCGGCTTCGTGTGAGCGGCTACGGGCAGTACGCGTGAGTAATGGACGGGGCGGCCGCGCGCGAACGGTTAGACTATTCTCGTTCAAGGCATAGTTGGCGACGACGCAGGAGTTGAGATGGCATTCGGCCGCAAGAAAGAGGCACTAGAACAGGCGCAAGAACAGGTAGCACCCGCCCCCACCCACCCCAAGGGATATACACCGGGCAAGGGCGCACCTACCCCGAAGCGTAAGGATGTGGAAGCGCGCCGCCGTCGGCCGATTATTTCTGACAAGTCTTCGATGACGCGGGAGGAAAAGAAAGCCCGCAAGGCCGAGGAACGCGCCCGTTCCTCCGAGCGCTGGGAACGCGAACAAACCGCGATGAAAACCGGGGATATTCGGAATATGCCCCTTGCCCACGCGGGCGTGCAGCGAGCTTTCGCGCGCGATGCACTCGATTCGCGCTTCCAGTTCTCCTCGCTCATGCTCTTTTTGGCCATCATTATGATCGTGGGCGTTTTCACCCTCACCCGCTATCCGCTGGTCTTCAATGTATTTGTTATTACCTGCTACGCGGTTCTGGTGCTCATGGCCGTGGAAGCATGGTGGCGCGCCCGCCAGGTCCGCGCCCTGGTGGAATACAAATTCGGGGAGGATAAAACTCCGGATCGTCTGGTCGGGCAGATGATGTCACGCGGCTTCACCCCGCGGCGTTGGCGTATGCCCCGCCCCATGGTGAAATTCGGTGAGTACCCTGAGGGCGGCACTCCCGCGGATCTGAAGAAAGCACGAGAGGCAAAGAAAGAAGCCAAGCGCGCTGCCAAAGGCTAGACTCGCCACTCAAAAATGAGACCTCGGGTGCAGGAAAAGGCCTCAATTGCAACGCAAATCTAAAGATTGCGCTGGGCGATGCTGGCTGGCCGCGACCACATAATCCACGCCAGCCCGGCAATGGCCCCGAGGGTGGGAAGGTAATAATAGGTGGCACCGGCCTGATACCAGGGACTCACCTGGTGGAAAAGATCCGGGATCACCACACCCACCACGGCCATCACAATATTGGCACTCCAGCAGGCGGTGGCCACCCAGCGCATCCGCCGCCCGTTGTGGAGAGAGCCAGCGCAGGCAAGTACCCAGATAAGCGCCGCCACCAGGGTGGTGGCCATGCGCCAGGGATAGCCCAATTGAAAATCTTCGGTGCCCGCGACGATGGCTCGCCACACGAAAATAGCGGCCCCCAGGCTCAGCGCAATGAGGAGGAAGAGAGGCCAGCCCACGGCAGTGCGCCTCTCGTCTCGAATCATTTCACTATTCACCTGGCTCCTCCCAGAATCCTGCACCGGTTTCGCGTCTCCTTCGCGAGAACGACCGCGGAGACGACGTACCATCATAAACCTTTAAGCGCGCCGGTGCTCCGCATTCCAACGGCGCACCGACTCGGGGTAGCCGGTGCGATTAATTTCGTAGAAAGGTATGCCCAGTTCCCGGGCAAGTTGCGCTCCGGCAGCCAGATCGGGCACCCGCCGGCGAGTCCACTCCCCGGTGCGAGCAACGAGGAGAAGAGCTGCCGGCTCACGCGGAGTTTCCACCTCAAAATAAGCTTCCACCCCCGCCCGGGTCTCGATGAAATCAGCGAAGTGTTTCGCCGTTGTCGAACGGCGAGCACCGCTGTGAGCAGCACGGGAACGGGAGCGACGCGAAAAAAGACCCATACGGTGATTTTAGCGACCCTCGCTGGGAGCGTGATGCGTTCCAGATAACACCTCGGCATGGCAGAATATAGGTATAGCGGCTCTTGTACCGCATTCCAAAATGTTGTATTGCGAAGGGAAATCCTGTGGCAGAAACGAAAGAGTACGACGTCGTCATCCTCGGTGGCGGCAGCGGCGGCTACGCGGCCGCACTTCGTGCCGGTCAGCTGGGCCTGACCGTTGCTCTCATTGAGGCTGACAAGCTCGGCGGTACCTGTTTGCACCGCGGGTGCATCCCCACGAAAGCACTGCTGCACGCCGCTGATGTTGCCGATGAAATGCGTGAAGGCCCCTCCATCGGTGTGAAGGGCTCCTTTGAGGGCATTGATATGCCTACCTTGCAGGCTTACAAGAATGGCGTCATCGAGAAGATGTTCAAGGGTCTGACCGGCCTGGTCTCCTCGCGCGGAGTAGAAATTGTGCAGGGCTGGGGCAAGCTCGTTGCGAAGGACACCATCGAAGTTGATGGCGTGCACTACCGTGGCAAGCACATCGTTCTTGCTTCCGGTTCCTACTCGAAGACCATCGGCCAGGACATCACCGGCCGTGTACTCACCTCAACCGAAGCGCTGGAACTGGGTGAAGCCCCCGGGTCCGTGATCGTGTTGGGCGGCGGGGTCATCGGGGTGGAATTCGCTTCCGCGTGGCGCTCCTACGGGGCAGAAGTCCAGATTATTGAGGGCCTGCCGCGCCTGGTTCCCAATGAAGATCCGGAAGTTTCCAAGAATCTGGAACGCCAGTTCCGCAAGCGCGGTATTAAATTCGCCACCGGAACCATCTTTGATCGCCTCGAACAAACCGATCATTCCGTCAAGGTTTTCACCCAGGACGGCAAGGAATTCGAAGCGGATTACCTGCTCATCGCTATCGGGCGCGGTCCGGCCACCGCGAACCTCGGCTACGAAGAAGTCGGGGTGAAGATGGATCGCGGTTTCGTCCTCACCGATGAGCGCCTGCGTACCAACATTGACGGAATCTACGCGGTAGGCGATATTGTGCCCGGTCTCCAGCTGGCACACCGCGGTTTCCTCCAGGGTATTTTCGTTGCGGAAGATATCGCGGGTCTCAACCCCAAGGTGATTGACGAAACGAAGATTCCGCGCGTGACCTTCTGCACCCCGGAAATCGCCTCGGTGGGTCTCAATCAGGATAAAGCTGAGGAAGAATACGGCAAAGAAAATATCACCACCGCCACTTTCAACCTCACCGGTAACGGCAAGTCCCAGATGCTGGGGGCGGCCGGTTTCGTTAAGCTGGTCGCGGTCAAGGACGGACCCATCGTGGGCTTCCACGCTATCGGGGCCCGCATGTCCGAACAGATCGGTGAAGGTGAACTCATGGTGGCCTGGGAAGCTTATGCCCAGGACTTCGATGGCCTTATCCACGCCCACCCCACCCAGAACGAAGCAATCGGAGAAGCGGCACTGGTCCTCGCGGGCAAGCCGCTCCACAACCACTAAATCGAGGGAGAAAACTCTATGTCTGAACCGTTGAAGATGCCCGCCCTGGGCGAATCCGTCACCACCGGTACCGTGACCGCCTGGCTCAAGCAGGTGGGCGATACCGTTTCGCTCGATGAGCCGATTGTTGAAGTGTCCACGGATAAGGTCGATTCGGAAGTCCCCTCCCCCGCGGAAGGTGTTATCGAACAGATCCTCGTCCAGGAAGACGAAGAAGTTGAAGTGGGTGCGATCCTCGCCTATATCGGTGATGGCTCCGGTCTGGCTGCTCCGGCAGCTCCCGCCAGCAACGCGAACCACGCGGAAGCTCCAGCCCCGGCTGCCGCCCCGGCGGCCCCGGCTCCGGCCGCGCCGGCTCCGCAGCAAGGCAGCTCGGCTACCACCGGTGTGGAAGTGAAAATGCCGGCCCTGGGTGAATCGGTCAGTGAAGGAACCGTCACCTCGTGGCTAGTGGCCGAAGGTGACGAAGTCGAAGCGGACCAGCCCATCGTGGAAGTCTCCACGGATAAGGTCGATTCGGAAGTCCCGGCCCCGGCCGCTGGCACCATCCAGAAGATCGTGGTCCAGGAAGACGAAACGGTTGCGGTGGGCACCGTGATCGCTTATATCGGCGACGGCGCAGCCGCGCCCGCTTCCGCGGCTCCCGCCGCCGGAACGGCCCCGGCTGAAGCACCGGCCAGTGTGGCGGCGGTCCAGGAACCGGCTTCCGGTACCCCGCAGCACGGTACTCCGGCCCAGCAAGAAAACCAGGCACGCACGCCGGATCTGGATTCGGCTGCTACCGGTACCGGGTTCTCCGAACCCGATGCCTACATCACCCCGATTGTGCGTAAGCTCGCCAAGGACTTGGATGTGGATCTCTCCGCGGTCAAGGGCTCCGGTGTGGGTGGGCGTATCCGCCGCCAGGATGTGGAAGAGGCAGCCGCTGCCGCGAAGAAGGCTGCGGAAGAAGCCGCGCGCGCCCAAGCCGCTGCTTCTCAGCCGGCCCCGGCCGCAGCTCCGGCACCCGCCCCGACCAAGAAAGCCGTACCGAGTGCACCTTCCGCTGAGGCAGCTCAGCTACGCGGTACTACCGCGAAGATGACACGCCTGCGTCAGACCATTGCCAAGCGCATGGTGGAATCCCTCCAGATTTCGGCGCAGCTGACCACCGTTATCAAGGTGGATGTCACGAAGATCGTCAAGCTCCGCGAAGCCAATAAGGCTGCTTTCGCAGAACGTGAAGGCACCAAGCTGACCTACCTGCCCTTCTTCGTCAAGGCTGCTATCGATACCCTGAAGAACCACCCGAAGCTCAACGCCACCATCAAGGACAATGAGGTGGAGTACTTCGATTACGAGAACATCGGCATCGCGGTGGATACCCCCAAGGGCCTATTCGTCCCGGTTATCAAGAACGCGGGCGATCTCAATATCGCCGGCCTGGCCCGGGCAATCAACACCGGTGCGGCCAAGGTACGCAATGGTGAAGCAGCTGTCGATGACCTCACCGGCGGTACTTTCACCATTACGAATACGGGCTCTAACGGCGTCATGTTTGACACCCCGGTCATCAACCAGCCCGAGGTAGCTATTCTGGGTATCGGTGCGATTATGCGCGAACCGGGTATCGTCAAGGATGCGGACGGCAACGAATCCATCGGTATTCGTTCCTACCTATACCCGGCGATCACCTACGATCACCGTTTGGTCGATGGCGCAGATGCCGGCCGTTTCCTCAAGGAATTCAAGGCTCGCCTGGAAGAGGCCGATTTTGAAGGTGCGTTCTAAGGAACTCGGTTATTGGGTTACTCAGCACCTAAGTAGCTAACTAACCCAATAACACAGCCTCAGCCACGCACGTAATCTGGCACATAACGATGCTCCCCGGTTCCGATATTGCTCATGGCAATCCGGATACCGGGGAGTTTTCGGGTTAATAGGGGCTTATAGGACAAAAGGGGGTGCGGACGGTTTCCTAGAGATTTTTAAGGAGAACGTTCAATGAGTAAGCGTACGTATACGAGCG
>NZ_JBOZCJ010000007.1:0-85682 GCF_051265215.1 Actinotignum stranguriae | reverse complement strand
TGGACCGATCTACACAACGGGGCTAAATGGAACCAAACCTACTAAACCGTAACCAACACATTTTGTCCTATAAGCCGCCACAACAGTCACAATACTTTATTGCGCTCTATTAATATACGGGAACGATGAGATTTCCGAAACTCTGTGACCATCGTCACTATCGGCAGTTTAGCTTCAAATTCCGCGCCAAATTAACACGTACTTTTTATTGAAGAAATGTAAGTTACCAGGTAGAAGTGCATGCGGGCGAATTAATATACCCCGTTTCCCACAATCCATCCGAATGGCACCAGCTGTTAATCATGTGTCTATAGTGACAATTGGTGTCTGTACCACTCCGCAAGCGCGTCATGTTTCACTATGCACGGCGGCGGGCACCACCTACTCACCGGAAAGGCTCCACCGCTCCGGCCAAGCATCTCACGGGCGGGCAGCTCTCACCCTCACCCTTTCCATCACGCGCCCATAATTCCCCACCCGCGCACTCAAGGCGATAAGCTCAAGGCGCTATAAGCACATTCCTCACATATCGGGAAAGACCTCTATGTCCACGAATTCCACGCCGGCACCCGCCGGAACTCCAACACCCGGCACGCCCACGGCACCCGGCACACCCACGTCCAGCTCACCGGCACCCGCCGGCACACCAGCACCGGGTACCCACACCAAGCATCACGCTGCCCACCTGCACCGCGACCTCCACAATCGCCATATCCAGATGATCGCGCTGGGCGGGGCCATCGGCACGGGCCTCTTCTACGGCTCGGCTTCCTCCATCAGCCTGGCCGGCCCGGCGATCCTCTTCGTCTACCTCATTGGCGGTTGCACGATCTACCTTGTTATGCGCGCCCTGGGTGAGATGAGCGTGCACGAGCCGGTCCCCGGCGCCTTCTCCCACTACGCCTACAAATATTGGAGCCCGCGCGCCGGCTTCATCTCGGGTTGGAATTACTGGTTTAACTACATTTTCGTGGCGATGTCGGAGCTGTCCGTCGTCGGCCTGTATATCAACTACTGGTTCCCGGCGGTCCCCACCTGGCTCACCGCGGCCTTCTGCCTGGTGTTCATCACGGCGGTCAACCTACTCGGGGTGCGCGCCTTCGGCGAATTCGAATTCTGGTTCGCGCTGGTCAAAGTGGTGGCGATTATCGGCATGATCGTGCTGGGAATCCTGGTGCTCGTCGTCGGGCTCCAAGAACCCCACCAGGTTCCGCCCGGAACCTCCTTCGCCGAGCTGGTTTTCCCCAATGGCCTGAAGGGGGCGACTTTTGCTTTCGTCGTCGTTATGTTTAGTTTTGGCGGCATTGAGCTTATCGGCATCACCGCCGGGGAGGCGGACGACCCGCGCCGGTCCATCCCGCGCGCCATCAACCTGGTGATTCAGCGCATCCTCATTTTTTACGTGCTCTCGCTCGCCATCATCATGGCGGTCATCCCGTGGCGCTCCATCGACGGGCACGCCAGCCCCTTCGTCCAGATTTTCGATTCGGTAGGGATCACCTTCGCGGCCCATATCCTCAATTTCGTGGTGCTCACCGCGGCGCTCTCCGTCTACAATTCCGGCCTGTATTCCAATGGCCGCATGCTGTATTCCTTGGCGCAACAAGGAAATGCGCCGCGGATTTTCGCCACGCTTTCGCGCGCGGGCACGCCGTACGTGGGAATTTTGACGTCCTCGGCCGTGACGGTGGTGGCGGTCATTGTAGTCTTCGCGTTCCCGAATTTCGCTTTCGGGTACCTGCTTTCCATCGCCCTCATCGCCGGGATTATCAACTGGACGATGGTCATGATCACGCAGCTGAAATTCCGCGCCGCACTCGGCCCGGAACGCGTGGCGGGCCTTAGCTACAAACTCCCCGGTGGCCTCGCCTCGAGCATTTTCGTGCTGGTGGCGCTGGCGGCCTGCGTGGTCCTCATGCTGTTCCAAGACGCCTACCGCGTGGCCGTTTTCGTTGGCCCAGCCTGGCTGCTGCTCCTCACCATCGCCTACCAGGTGAAAGTTTCGCGTGAGAAGCGCCATGCGCGCGCGTAATTATTATTAAAGTACGACGACGACCGGGCCGGGATGTGAGCATCCCGGCCCGGTGCATCTGGCCCACGGGAGATTGGGCCACCCGCGGCTGCTTGGGCCGCGGGCGATCAGGGCTTAGAATTCGCCGTCGATGGGCGAATTGGCCACCACCTTGATATTGACGAATTCGTGAATACCCAGGTCGATGAGTTCGTGGCCGTAGCCGGAGTTCTTCACGCCGCCGAAGGGAATATCCGCCGCGACCGCGGTGGGATGGTTGAGGTAGACCATTCCGGTATCCAGCCGCGCGGCTACCTTCTTGCCGCGTTCCAGATCCTCGGTAAAGACCGAGCCGCCCAGGCCGTAGGGCGAATCATTAGCGAGGGTAATCGCCTCTTCTTCGTCCTTGACCCGGTAAATCTGGGAGACCGGCCCGAAGAATTCCGTATAGCGGCACTTCGCGCCCTCGGGGATTTCCGTGAGGATAGTGGGCTGGAAGAAGTTGCCGTGCTCGGGTAGCTCAATTCCGGCTTCTTCGGCCTTGGCGCCCTCAGCGATAGCTTCCTCGAGCTGCTTGGCCAGATCACGCTTTGCTGCCGCGGAGGAGAGCGGCGCCAGGGTGGTTTCCCGATCCATCGGGTCCCCGGCCTTGAGCTGCTTGACGCCTTCCCGGTACTTCTCCAGGAATTCGTCGTACACGGAATCCACCACGATCATGCGCTTGGATGAGCAGCACACCTGCCCGGCATTCCAATGCCGGCCGGTCACCGCCCAGGCGACCGTCTTATCGATATCGGCATCCTCGAGCACGATAAAAGCATCGGCCCCACCCAGTTCCAGCGTGGACTTCTTAATGTACTTGCCGGCCAGCTGCGCGATAGCCGCCCCGGCTACTTCCGAGCCGGTGAGCGCCACTCCGCGCACCCGCGGATCGGCCAGCACAATTTCCGACTGGTCATGCGAGAGGTAGAGATTCTGGAAGCAGCCTTCGGGCAGGCCCGCTTCGCGGAAGATCTCCACGAAGGCAGCGGCCGATTCCGGAACGATGGATGCGTGCTTGAGAATGAGGGTATTGCCCGCGAAAAGCTGTGGGGCAGCCACGCGGACAATCTGGTAGTATGGGAAGTTCCACGGTTCCACCATGAAGAGCACCCCGAGCGGCTGGAAGAGCAGCTGCACGGAATCCTTCCCGTATTTATCCGAGGGGAGCGTGCGGGTGGCCAGATACTTTTCGCCATTGCGCACGTAGTCTTCAAACATCGCGATGCAGATATCGACTTCCGCTTCCGCTTCCCCGATCACCTTGCCCATTTCCTTGGTGATAATCGAGGCGTATTCGGTGCGGCGTTCGCGCAGCAGGTCGGCAGCCTTCTGAAGCACCTGCGCGCGCTGTTCATACGATGTTTCCCGCCACGCCAGGAAGGCGTTATGGGCAACGTCTACTGCCTTCTTGACTTCCTCATCCGTGGCAGTGGGATATTCCTTGAGTATTTCACCGGTGTACGGACTGACTGTCTTGTACGCCATTGTTCGACCTCCGCGTATCGGTGCGAGCAGACCCGCGGCCCGCCCGCGTAGTGGATATATTCGATGGACTTCCCGGCGTATCCCGCGCGCCTCGCCCCCCTTGCACGAGCAGCGCAGATACAGGGACTTAGGGCCGGGTAGAGAGGCGACGGCGCTTCGCTACCCGCGGGAAGAGAGCATATATACGGTTATGGGCGGAACGCGGAATCTCCCGCATTCCTACCTATCACTCTACCTATTTTTGGACACATGTGAGGGGTTTCATATCTCTGGGTGAACATGGGAAAGCCTTGGGACCCCTGTCCCGGTGCTGCGTCGTCGTTCCACTGCGCACGCGCTACAACGTGCCCGCCATGCCCGCCGCCGGGGCGCGGCCCCTACACTAGGGGTATGAGTAATACTTTCCCCCAGGGGGCAGACGTGCCCTCGGAACGCTCCTCGAATCCGCCCGAGCCCAACGGCACTCCCGCGCCTATCCCCGCGCCTATGCCCGCACCGGCGCCAATGCCAACGCCGGCGCCCGCGGTTCGCACCACTCCGCCGCTGGCGGCTCCGCTCGGCGTGCTGGCCGGGTCCATTATCGGTTTTATTGGTACGGCGCTGCATTTCTGGACTCTGCATATGAGCGCCGGCACCCAGTCGGAAGATTTCGGCGTCAAGCTGTGGGAAACCGATACCAAGTCGGTGGCCATTTTCATCACCATCGGGCTGGCCCTGGGCGCGATTGGCGCTTTCGTGGGGCTGGTGCGCCAGGCGCCCGCCGCCGTGCGGAAAACGTGGTCTTCGGGTGGCATCGTCGGCGCCGTTATCGTGGGGATTTACCTGGTCATTAATATCAAACCCTCGGATGCGGATACCATCATTGCTTACGGGCAGGCCCAGGGCGTGGATGTGGATATTGCTCCCGGTATTGGCTACTACCTGCTCGCGGTGGCCGCGGTGCTCATGTTGGGCTTCGGCATCTGGCAAATCGCCAAAACTCCGGCCACGGTAGCCAGCCCCGCGCAGCCCGGAACCGGTGCCGGCGCCGCCGCGCAGGCACCTTTCGCCGGCCAGAGCCCGCAGTTCCCGCCGCAGGATCCCGTTTTCCCGCCGGCACCGCCCGCTGCGCCAGCAGCGGCGTCGTCGCCCGAAAATACGGACCGCGCAGAAAGCGCAGCGCCCGCGGAAACGCAGCTCGTGCAAGAACCGCGCGAGGGCGAAGAACCGCAACAGCCCCGCGAAGGTGAAGACCCGCAAGCACCGCAGGCCCCGCACAACTAGCGAAGCTGACGGCTACAGGCCCAGCTCGAAGAGGTCGTTGAGCACGGTGAGCACGCCTTCTTCCGCATTGGAGGGCGCCACGTAGCGGGCGGCCGCCACCACATCGGGCTGGGCATTCGCCATGGCGAAGCTGAAGCGGGCGTGCTCGAACATGGGGATGTCATTATTGAAATCCCCGAAGCACAGGGTTTGCGCCGGGCTGATGCCCAGGCTGGCCTGGAGACCGGCCAGGCCGGTGCCTTTCGTGGCGGCGGAGGGATTCACATCCGTCCACAGTTCGCCGCTGCGCACCACATCCACGCCCGGCCCGAGGGTTTCCAGCAGCGGAATCACGCGCCGGAGCGGGTCGGCGAAACTGAGCACCCCAATTTTGTAAATCCCCTCGGTATGGGGCATGAGGTCAGGGACGATCGCATTCGCGTGGTAGTAGGCGAGGGTTTCGTCCAGGAACGCGCTGTCGCGGCGTTCGGCGTAAGCCTTCTCACCGCAGAGCACCGTGCCCACATCCTCCCCGGACGCGCTGAGCTCGCGCACGATCTCCACCACCCGCGCGCTGGTTTCCCGCGGCAGGGTGGTGGTGGCCAGCGGCTCGCCGTCCCGGCGCACATTCGCCCCGTTCTCCGCGATAATCGGCATGCCTTCCACGTGGGCGGAAAACATATCCGCGAGGGTCTGGTACTGCCGCCCGGAGGCCGGGCAGAAAATAATGCCACGCTCGCGCAGGCGCGCCACCAGCTCATCGCCGCGTTCCGGGAAAATCTTCCCCGGCAGGAGGAAGGTGCCATCCATATCAACGACGACGAGTTTCACGCTGGCGGCGGCCTCACGCAGGAGGCTCAGATCGGTGGGGGCGGGCTCGGTAGGTGCGGGAGGCACGAAAAAACCTTTCTGGGTAGTACTGGGGTCAAGCGCCGTGCTTAGTTTTCCGTGGCGGGTACGCGGCGAAAAAGCCCGCGGCACCCGCTCCGGTTGCTTAGTTTTCCGTGGCCGCGGCGTCCGCTCCAGCACCGCTAGCGGCGCCAACACCGGCCAGCGCCACCACATCCGCGCGGCTGGCCGTATAGCCTTGCGCCCCGGAGGCCCCGGTGGCGATAGCGCCAAGCGCCGTGCCCCACCGGGCCGCGGTAGCCAGGGATTCACCCACCGCCAGTGCGGCCGCAAAAGCCCCCACAAAAGCATCGCCCGCGCCGGTGGTATCCACAACATCCACGTGGTGGGCGGGTAGCGCATCGGCCTTGACATCAGCATCGGGCAGGTAGGCGTCAATATACTGGCAGCCGTGGCTTCCCAGCGTCACCACGATGGAACCGCCGTAACGCAGATGGAGCTGCTGGGCGCGGTCGGTCACCTTGGTTCCCAAGATGGTATCCGCCTCGGTTTCATTGACGATGAGCACGTCCACATTCTCCAGTAGGTGACCCACCGGGGCGGCCGGGGCGGCATTGAGCACCGTGGTGGCCCCGCGTTTCTTCGCCTCCGCCAGGGCGGCCGCCACCGCGGGTTCGGGAATTTCCAGCTGGCAGACCACAATATCCCCCGCCTGCACCGCGGCGAGGCGCTCCACCACATTCTCCGGGGTATTCGCGGCGTTCGCACCGGCCACCACCACGATGGCATTTTCGCCATCCGCATCGGATTGGATCATGGCCTGCCCGGTGGGTTCACTCACCCGCAGCACGGCAGTCATATCAAGATTTTCTTCCGCGGCGAGCTCCGTGGCAACGGCATCCCCCACCGCATCGCGCCCGAGGGCGGCCACCATCGTAACGGGAATTCCCATGCGGGCCGCGGCAACCGCCTGGTTGAGGCCCTTCCCGCCCAGCGCGGTGTGGGAGCTGAGCGCGGAAATTGTTTCTCCCGGCTCCACAAAATTCTCCACCTTGAGGAAAGTATCGGAATTCATGCTTCCAACAACGAAAATGCGTGCCATGGATACACCCCGTTCTATTTAGGCTCGTGCGCGGGCGACGGCGCCAATCGCGCGGCTCATCACCCTAATACTACCCGGAGCCGCTCCGGTTCCGGGCGCGCTCACCCAAAGGTGGTACGACGACGCGCGCGGCGCGCAGCGCCGCGCGGGGAACCCACCCCCTGCCCACTAAGCGCAATGCGTGGCGATGTACTCGCGCACCGCTTCCGGACCGGCGGGAACCTGGGTTGCACGCTGCGGGAGGGCGAGCAGCCCGGCCAGGCGTTCCTCCAGGCCATCGGCCACATCCCCGACCGCTTCACGCACGGTATGCGCGAATTTCTCCGGGCGGGCGGTTTCCATGGCGAGCACCGTGACCGCGCCGTCGCTCAGGCGGCGGGCCACCGTGACCGCGTCCGCGGTATGTGGGTCAATGAGAATCCCGCTGGTCCGGTAGGTCCATTCGATAGCAGCCAGGCGGTCCGCATGGTGGGATGAGGAGGCCGCGAAACCGAATGTCTCCCCGAATTCCGGCAGATAATCGCGCATATCTAACGTCCCGGTGGCGCTCAGCTGCGCCCAGGCGGCCGGGAAATCCTCCCCCAGCACCTGCCAGATGAACCGCTCCACATTGGAGGCCTTGGAAATATCCATGGAGGGGCTGGAGGTGGCGAAGGTGTGCTCGCGCGAGCGCGGGGTATAGCGCCCGGTGGTGAAGAATTCTTCCAGCACATTATTTTCGTTGGTGGCCAACAGCAGGCGGCGGATGGGCAGGCCCATGCAGCGGGCCAGGTGACCGGCGTAAATATTGCCAAAGTTACCCGAGGGCACACAGAAATCCACCTGGCTGGCCCCGGCCCCTTCCCCGCCGGCCCCACCGGGAGCGGGAGGGGCGGCCGCGCCAGCGGCGGCGTCGTCGTTCAAAGCCTGCGAAAAAGTGCCATCGGTATAACGCAACCACGCCCAGAAGTAGTAGACGATCTGCGCGGCGATCCGCCCGAAGTTGATGGAATTGACCGCGCCGATGCGGTAGCGGGTTTTGAAATCGATATCCGAGCTGAGGGTTTTGACGATATCTTGGCAGTCGTCGAAAACGCCATCGACGACGAGGTTGTGGATATTGGCGTCCTGGAGGGAATACATTTGGGCGCGCTGCACCGCGGACATGCGCCCGCGCGGGGAGAGCATAACCACCTGCACGCCCGGCTGGCCGCGGAAGGCGTATTCCGCCGAGGAGCCAGTATCCCCCGAGGTGGCGCCCAGGATGGTGAGTTCGCGCCCGGTGGCGGCCAGCACGTAGGGAATGGCCTGGCCCAGGAATTGCATGGCGAGATCCTTGAAGGCCATGGTGGGGCCTTCGGATAGGCCCACCAGCACGAGGGTGTTATCCACGCGGCGCAGCGGCACCCCGCCCGGGAAATTCTGCGGGCTATAGGCGGCCGCGGTGAGGCGCGCGAGGTCCGCGGTGGGAATATCGGTGGCGTACAGGCCAATAATCGCGGCGGCCAGCTCCGGGTAGCTCAGGGTGCGCCAGGCTTCGAGCTGGGCAGCATCCACCTGCGGGATGCTGGCGGGCACCACCAAGCCGCCGTCCGGGGCCAGGCCGTCGAGCAGAATATCGGTAAAAGAAGCCGGTTCCATCCCGGAACGCGTGGAGATGAACTGCATGCTCGCCTTTCGCTGAGGGTGGGCGCGGGGAAGAAGGCCGCTCTCCCATCATAGTGGCTCCCCGCCGCTGGCAATACCGGTAGCCAAGCGCGAACGGCCCGGCGCATACGGGCCGCGGTGCACACGGCCCGCGGCGCGCAGGGGCCACGCGCCTAGGGGCCACGCGCGCAGGGCTCTTCACATTCTCTTCACGAAGCCTCCAGGAAGTCTCCAGTAAGCTGAGAAACGCTAGTGCCTATCAGAAATTTTCCCGAAGACGTGAAAGGTACCCGGTAGTGACCTTAGCTGGACGCGCGTGGCGTTACGTCACGCGAAAACATATCCGTACCCTCCTTCTTTTCATCATCATCACGGCCGTGGTCACCGTGCTGGTTTCGGCCGGGGCGGTGAAAACGGCATCGGCAGCGGCGGGCCGCGACGCGGAACGCACCCTGGGATCCGGTTTCGTGCTGGAGAACTCCCCCTATAATTCCGGCACCCCGCGCGGGGGCGGGACGGTCAAACCCGCGGACGTGGAGCGGATCGCGGCGCTGCCCGGGGTGGATTGCTTCACCGCCCGCCAGGATGTCACCGCGGACCTGGTGGGTGCCAAGGTGGCCCGGCTGGACCGGCAGGAATACGATGCCAAGCGCGAGGCGCAGCTGGGCAATGCGGTGAGCGTGCGCGGGGTGAGTGCCAGCGCGGATGAAACGAATATTCGCAGCGGCACCCTCGAGCTGGTGGCCGGGCGGCATATCACCCGCGAGGATAAAAATAAGGCAATTATTCACGAGGATTTAGCGCGGCTCAACGGGCTGACCGTCGGCTCGAAACTCACCCTGCGCGGTAATCCTTATGATTACGACAATACAAAGAAATCCACGGCGGAAGTGACCGTGGAGATTGTGGGGTTGGTGCGCGGGGATAATCCGCAGCCGGCCGCGCGCCGCCTCGAACTTTTCGCCAACGCGGTTTACACCGACCTTGCCACCACCCGGGCACTGTATGCCTACACCCCGGAGACGGAAATTTACCAGGACACCACCTTCTTCGTGACCGAGGGCGCCGATAGCGAAACGGTGATGAACGAGGCCCGCGGCCTTCCGATCGATTGGCGCAATTACCAGCTCACCCGCACCTCTCAGCTGCTCACCGGTATTACCGGAGCGGTGGCCGGGGTTCAGAGCGTCATGACCGGCGCAATTATTACGACGGCGCTGCTCGCCCTCGCGCTCCTCAGCCTGGTCCTAGTGCTCTGGCTGCGCGAACGCCGCCGCGAAACCGGGGTGCTCCTCGCTATCGGCACCTCGAAACTGAAGATTCTGGGCCAGTACCTGGTGGAGCTGCTCTTTATTAGTATCCCGGCGGCGGCAGCCGGGGTCGCCCTCAGTACCGTGGTCGCTCAGCGGGTCGGGACAAGCGTGCTGGCTTCGGTGAAGAAGTCCGGAATGGAGGAGCTCACCTCGCAGGCCCCGCTGGGTGGCGGGGTGGATGTCACCACGGCCACGCGCACTTTGGATGATCTTACGGTCCAGTTGAGTGCGGGTACGACGACGCTTGCCCTGGCCCTCACCCTTGCCGTGCTTATCGGGGCAACTGTGCTGGCGGCCCTTCCCATGCTGCGCACCTCCCCGCGCAAGCTGCTGGTGAGTGCGGCATGAGCGAGGTACCTCCCGAAAGCGGCCGGGTGGGCAGCCAGGCGGGCGGCCACGTGCCGCAAAGCTCCCAGCTCCCCGCACCCATGAGCGCGGGGAGGCGTGCCGGGCTCGCGCTACGGCGCCGCCCGGTTCGCAACGGCCTACTTTTCGTGGTCATCACCCTGATTTTCACGGCTTTGGTGGCCCAGGCCGGGGTACGCGGGGCCATGGGCCAGCTGCGCACCGCTATTGATGCCCAGGTGGGAGCCGGTTTCGTCGCGAGTGCGCCGGCTGGTGTGGCGGATGGTTCAGCGGATGGCGTGGCGGATGGTTCGGCGGAGAGCATGCCGGAAATATCAGGCGCGGGTGAGCCCGGCGCGGGTCCAACCGAGGTTTCGGGTGATAACCCGGGCAATAATCCGCTGACGCAAGCCGCACCTACCCTGAGTCCGGCGCAGGCCGCCCAGCTCGCGGCACTACCCGGGGTAAAGAGCACCGCTACCGAACTGGATGTGCTGGCCACTCCGGTTGGGGCCCACGCGGTAGCAACCGCGGGTGGGGTGCAACTGGATGCTGGTGTTATAGGCGCGGTGACGGTGACCGCGACTTCGGATCCGACGCGTTTCCCGGCTTTCGCGGCCAAGCTCTACCGGCTCGCATCCGGAAAGATGAGCAGCGGAATGGAACCGGGCGCCCTCATCCACCGTGATTTCGCCGCGGCGAACGGGCTTCGGGTTGGCGATGAGCTGCGACTGCGCGGCCCGGCCGGCGAGGTCACCCGCACGGTCACCGGGATTTTCGACGGGACCACCCCGAATCCTTCCGGGCTACCGGCGAGCGCGGCCGCGAATCGCATCCTCGTGGATAGCGCGGCTGGCCACGAGCTTAGCGGGGATACGGGTGCCACTCGGGTGCGGTGTTTCACCGCGAGCGCGAGCGAGCTACCAGCGAGCCTGGCCGCGGCCCGCGCTGCGCTTCCCGATCTCACTTATGAGCACAATGCCGCGAGTTTCAGCGGGGTGTTGCGCGCGGTGGATAGCGTGGAGGGACTGTTGAGTGCCCTGCTCAGCGGTGCGTGCGCTGCCGGCGTGGTCATTGCCGCCGCGGTTTTGGCCCTGTGGGTGCGCGGGCGCATGCGTGAAATTGGGGTCTTGCTTTCGCTCGGGCAGCGGCGCCGGGCGATTGCCGGCGGTTTCGCGCTTGAGTTGGGCGCGCTGGCGCTGGCTGGCGGCGTCGTCGCTATTCTCGCGGGGCGCCAGCTTACCGCGTTGGTGGGGAGAGCCGTTGTGGACGGTGCGGCACCGGGCGCGCTGGCCGGTTTGCCTCCGGTGGCGGTGGGTGCCGCGGATATTGCGTGGGCGCTGGGTATCGGCACTGGGATTCTTGCCGCGGCGCTGGCTATTGCGCTGTTTCCGATTGTGCGCCGGTCTCCCCGGCAGATTCTTTCGTCACTGAGTTAGGAAAAGATTATGAATGTTATGGAACTTGATCACGTGAGCTATAGCTACCCGGGTAGCGGCGCGAAGGTGCTGACCGATGTGTGCGCGGGTTTTGAGCCGGGCACGGTCACGGCGCTGTTGGGGGCTTCGGGTGCGGGTAAATCGACGCTGTTGAGTTTGCTGGCGGGTTTGGATATGCCCACGAAGGGCGCGGTTCTTTTTGAGGGTGTGGATATTGCGACGACGGGATATGCGCATCACCGCCGCGCCCATATTTCGCTGGTTTTCCAGAATTACAACCTTATTGATTACTTGACTCCGCTGGAGAATGTGCGGTTGGTGGATCGGCGGGCGGATAGTTCCGTGCTGGTGGAGTTGGGTTTGAGTGAGGATGAGATTCACCGTAATGTGCTGCGGCTTTCCGGTGGGCAGCAGCAGCGGGTGGCGATTGCGCGGGCGCTGGCATCCCCGGCGCCGGTGATTCTTGCGGACGAGCCAACGGGCAACCTTGATGAGGACACCGCGCGTGGCGTGGTTCAGATTTTGCACGACGCCGCACATCTGCACGGTAAGTGCGTCATTCTTGTCACGCACTCCGCGGATATTGCGCGGGGCGCGGATCGCGTGCTCACGCTCTCCCACCGGCGCCTCACCGAGCGAGCCACCGTGCGCTAAGCGGACAGTGCACTAGGTGGTAATCGCGCATCCGTTACACATGTACACGACCTACCTAAACATGACAACATTGGTGGGCTGGCGAGAGTGTCTTGCCGGCCCACCACACCCTATTTTCAGCAAGAGTCTCGGGCCGGGATGCTCGATATTAACCGGCAGCAGTATGTTCATACTGGAGCAAATCATCGGGTGAGATATCGTGCGCAGGAACCAGATCATAATGAGCTTCCCGCAGTACTCGGATTTCGTCATTTTGCACAGTCAACTCAAAAATAGCGAGACGCTTACCAGAAACAAATTTCACCGATACCGCACGGCATACAAGATGCGGCCATTTTTCGGAGCATAGGGCAATGTCTTGCTCAGTTTGAGTAATACCGATGTCATCCTGATGCCCTTTTGCCTGCACTGGAATAACGTATTGGCGGCCATGACTATCAACACCGACGTACACCTCGTCAGTCTCTACTTGGCCGATACCAGTCACCGATGTACGTAAATGGTTTTGGAGAGAATAGGCTGCGACACCTAGAAAAATATCGATAAGGCGGTTGTAGCGTACGAGCGCTAAGAGTGCTTGCTCATCCCCAAGCGCTGCACTGGAAACAATTTCGGGGGTAGCATCCGGAAGCTTTATAACCGCCAGCGCGGGGTTAGGTGTGATTCTGATTCGGTTAACTAAGCGGAACGCGTATTTCCCCTGCCCTCGACCTCTGATTACCCACTCCTTTCCATCAGGAGCCTCCTGCGCTACTTCTGCGGGCATAGGAGCCCCGAATCTTACGTAGTAGATGACATCACCAAGGTTCTTTGGAACTGCGACACCTAAATCTTGCGCAGCCTCGATCAGTTCGTGGCGTTCCCACAAGACTTCTGTGTCACCAATCTCGTAATGTTGATGAAACACCCAGCTGATGAGCTGTGCGTATCTATTCTGGTTTGCCATCCCTTTCTCCTAACCTGCAGCTCTGGTACGTTGCGGGATAACACGTTCTTTAAGACCGAAATATGCTTGGGCTTCGGTCGCGGTGAAAGAGAGTAACGCTTCATCACCGAGTGGAGTGAATTCACCGCGGGTAGGGGTCACGTTATCCGCTTTGAGAATTTCTGCGGCCACTGCACAGCCGAGCATGACCGGAACGGAGTTTCCGATTTCTTGGAAACCATTCCACTTCGTCACATGGAATCTGAACCAGTCTGGGTAGCCGTGCAGACGTGCTGCTTCCCGTACTGTGATAACCCGCGGATAGAAAGGATGAATGGGACGGGGCGCCGTGTACGCCCCGCGGTCTGAGGCGGTACCCGCGCGCAAGGTATTGCAGATCCCTTCCGGGTGAAGCCGAAGGAATCGACTGATACCTTCAGTTGTTCCAGGACGAGTTGCCTCGAATCGATCAATTGATTTCTGGGTATGAACCGTTCGCGCAGATGCAGTGAGCCGGTTACCCACGGCCGGACGGAGCCGGGCGTAATTCCTCAAATCTTGTGTTACACCGCGCAGGGTGGCCGCGTAAGGACTTGGCTCTGAGTATTCAACGCTCGCCACCGAATCACCGCGCAGCAACTCCTCAAAAATATCTGCATCAGGTAGATCTGCAAGAGCGTCGCTGACGCTAGGCCCCAACGGAAACAGGCTTTCTTCCGGAAGTGAACCATCGGTGCGACGTGGTGTATAACGTGGGCTCGGATAACTGGGGCACGGGCAGTCTTGTCGATAACCCAGTAAAAAGAGCCTTTTACGGGATTGGGGAGTACCAAAATCTGCTGCCTGTAACACCGCTACTGGCTCCACAATGCGATAGTCCCCGTGAGACGTAAATATGGCAATGACTTCATCAAGAAGCTGCCGGTGCGAACCGATGGTTAACCCCGCTACGTTTTCCATGACGAAGTAGCGCGGGCGCAACTCCAGAACCAAACGAACGAATTCCTTGAGGAGAGAATTACGTTCGTCATCCAAAGCACGTTTGCCAATTAGCGAGATCCCCTGACAGGGGGGACCTCCCGCCACAAGGTGAATCTCTTGGTCTTGAATATCTGATGCGGAGCGGATCATGGCACCACTGACGTTACGCACATCCGCGCAGATTGTTGTGCCGTAGGGGAAATTAAATTCGTGAACCGCAGCGTGGATGGGATCGTACTCAACGGACGCGGCAACGTCGTACCCGGCTTGCTCAAGGCCCAGGGAAAGCCCGCCTGCACCCGAAAAAAGATCCACGGCAATGGGACGACGAATACTCTGTGACATGCTCGCATGTCTATCAGCGGCCTACGACAGAATTTTGAAGCAGAAGAAGGGTCCTATGACCTTATTTCCTGTGGTAGCCTAGCGATCCAAGACCCCGGAACGACCCCTAGCCTCGGCTAAATCGCCGGGGTTTCGTCTACCCTTTCCGCATGAGACCTATAGGCCTGAGCCGCATGTGAAATGGAATGTGGTGTGGGTATTTATCAGCCAGAATGGTGGAGCTAAGGGGATTCGAACCCCTGACCTTCTCATTGCGAACGAGACGCGCTACCAACTGCGCCATAGCCCCAAAGACCTGATTAGTTTAGCACCCTAGCGGCCCGGAATGAAATTTCGGGGAGTGGTTCCCATTACACCACTCCCCGATCTTCTATTTTCAGTTAGTACCCGCGGCGCGGCGGCACAACAAGTCAGCCAGGCTCACCCGGCCAGCCACACCTATGCGCGGCGCTTGCGCAGCAGCTCGTCCAGCGCCGCCCCACCCGCGAGGCCATCATGCGCAGCTGCAGCTGGCTGAGCTGGAGGCACTGCGGCTTCGGCCTTCGCTGCCGGCGCGGTGCTTTGCGGCGCAGCTTGGCCCGCCGGCGCTGCGGCTGCGGCTGCGGTTGCGGCCGCATCGTGCGCGACAGCGTCCACGAAAGTCACCCGCTCGCCGATCTCCTTCGGGCGATAGGGCACCGGAGCAACGGGCGCTTCTGGGGCCTGGTAGGGCGCTACTGTGCGCTGCTGGATCTGCGGCTTGAGCGTGTAGCTGGGCAGCTGCCGGCGCGGAACCGCCCCGGCCACGAAACGCTTGGGAAGCTTCTCCGCTTGTTCACGCTGCGAACCGGCGATGGGAGCGAAATCTTCCGCGGCAATAATCCCTTGCCCAAGGGTCACCGAAATGCCGGAACGGCGCTTAGGTGCCTGCGCCCCCGCGTTCCGGCTCCGTGCTTTTCCCGGGTTCACCCCGGCTTCGTGTTCCTCAGCCTTTGCGGCCCGCGCATCGCCAGTTTCACCAGTCGCACCTGCGCCAGCCGTGCTAGCTTCGCCTTCATCTACCGCAGCTGCGGCACCGGTGGCCGCCGAAGCAGCCGTCGGCGTGGTGGCCGCGCTACCGCGCCCCGCACTCCGGCTCAGGTCAGCGCTCTGCCCCAGATCAGCGCTCCGGCTTGCGTCAGCCGTCAACGCCCCGAGGTCATCACTTCCCAGCGCCGCGCTGGCCGCGCTCAAGGCCGAATGCGCCGAGGCAGCCGAAACTGCCGAACGCCCCGGGCGCGGGCGCGCCGGACGGCGCGAGTGGCGCTGCGCCCCGCGGGTCTTTCGGATGCCGAGTTCTTCGGTGATTTCGGCAATATCCTCGCGGTCGCGAGCAGTCGCCTTCCCCATTTCACTGAGCAAGTACCCAAAGCCCGCACCGTAAAGCACCCCTACGCCCACGGCAACGTAGAAAATCCAGCGTGGCATCGTCGTCGTAAATGCAAGAGCACCGAGCACCACAATAAGTAGGGCTAGAGCGCCCGCAACCACGAAACCGCGCTGCCGATTCGCGGCGCGCTGGGAAATACGTGCCTTACGGCGCGCGCGTTCCCGCGCCAGGGTGCGCACATTACGCCCCGCGCTGGGTGGAAGAATATCGCGTTCGTCGTTCTCTGCCATGATGACCTCCGGCTTCCGGAAAAAAATAGCCCCGGTTGGCCCACCAGTTTCCACGCCTACCGTTCCGTTTGGCAGCGCGAGGGTGCGTAGCTGGGGTGAATAGCGCTCGTCAATACGCACATCCGCGAGGATGACGCGCTGCCGATACACCCCAGGGATGACATAGACCATGAGCAGCACAACCACTGCCATCAACGCGTATCCCTGGAACCCCACACAGCCACTTTAACCAATCGTGGGGCGCGCGGGCAGGGACGCGCCGTTACTTTCGTAGAGAGAATAACAACGGTGTTATTCATGGGGCAGGTGGGACTACTGAGCTGGGCTATCCGTTGAGGATCATGCACTCCAGTTCATCACCGATGCCCACACTTTCTCGATCCGCGGGAACCACCGCGAGCCCATTCGATTTTGCAAAATTCGCCAGCGAAAGGAGCTCCACATCCCCCACGGGATCAAATTCGTAGCCGGCGCGCGGATCACCATAGACCTGCACTCGCACGTAATCCTGCACTCCTGGCCTGGACAGCAGCCCGCGCGCGGCCCGCGCCCGAATGGAGCGCGGGGTCACGTGCTTGTAGCCAGCCATTTTCCGCAGCGAGGGACGCACAAAAACTTCAAAGCACACGAGCGCGGCCACCGGGTTGCCCGGCAGGCAGAACATGAGCGCCGAATTTGCGCCGTCGGCTCCGATGGTGCCCACCCCGACGTGCCGGCCCGGATTCATAGCGACGGCGTCGAACCGCATCGACCCGAGCGGGGACAGGACCTCTTTGAGGGTATCTCCACCCCCGTAACTCAAACCGCCGGTGGTGAGGATAACGTCGGCGCGCAACAGCTGGTCCTCCAAAGACTCCCGCAAAATGTGGCGGTCATCCGAAACCGCCGGCACGCGATACGCAACCGCCCCGGCATTGCGCACCGCGGTCGCGAGCGCGTGCGAATTCGCGTCGTAAATCTTCCCGTTACCCAAGGCTTTTCCTGGCGCCACCAGTTCATCGCCCACGGACATCACGACGACGCGCGGCGCCGGCCGCACCCGCACCCGGTCCCGCCCGGCCGCCGCCAGCAGCGCAATATGGCGCGCCCCGATACGGGTGCCTTCCTCCAGAATCGTGGTGCCGGCCCGCAGGTCCTCACCCTGCGCACGCACATTTTCCCCGGGGGCCACACGCGCCGTAATGTCCACCTGCGCTTCCCCGTGATCCGTATCAATAAGGGGAACGACGGCGTCCGCGCCGGTAGGCATCCGCGCCCCGGAAGCAATGCGGGCCGCCGCACCAGGAGTGTGGGCGATGCGATCGGTGGTGACGGCGAAAATATCGTCCGTCACCGGGAAGTGCGCCGGGCGGGCGGGCTCCGCACCGAAAGTTTCGTCCGCGCGCACCGCGTACCCGTCCAGCGCCGCCAGGTCGGTGTGAGGAACGTCAACAGTGGCGACGACGTTTTCAGCAAGAATGCACCCCATCGCGTCGGCAAGCTCCACATCGAGAGCCTCCAAGGGCTGGGCGACCTTTAAGAATTCATCGAGTTGCTCGGCTACTGTTTTCACGCATTCCTCCTCGGTACACAGCACAGCGTACCGGGTTGAGGGCCTGCCAGCGCTAACGCCGCGCGCACGGGGCTGAGCAGGGCGGCACCCGGGACTGAGCGGGTGGCGGCGCTCGGCCGTACGGAGAGCGCATAAGGGCCTTGCGAGTGGCGCGTAAGGGCCTTACTCCTAGCGGGCGTCCAGCTGCTCGTGTCACACTGGTGCCATGACCTACCACACCCTATCTCTTCCTGATGTCTCCGCGATGGCGCTGCCGGAAGCCAAACAAGCCTTGCGCGCAACGGTGCGCGCGGCTCGGGCCAAGCGCACCCCCGCAGCCCGTGAGGAAGCCGAGGCCCGCTGGGTCACCACCGTGCTGGATTTCCTGGGCACCGCCACCACGGTTGCCGGTTATATTTCCGTCAATAACGAACCCGGTACTCGCGCGCTCTGCGATGCGATTGTGGCCAGCGGCCGCACCCTCCTTGTTCCCAAGCTCGGCCCCGGGCTCACCCGCCAATGGGCGCGCTATACCGGTGCCGATAATCTCACCGACCAGGCCCCCGGCCGGCCGCCCGCACCCCGGGGTGAAGCCCTCGATTCCACCGTATTACGCGAGGTCGACGCCGCTTTTATCCCCGCGCTACTCGTCAATCACGACGGCGTGCGCCTAGGTCAGGGCGGGGGCTGGTACGATCGCGTCCTCAAGCAGCTCGATAGCGCCACCCCGGTCGGCGCTTTGATATGGCCGGAGGAATACGTGCACACGCCCCTCCCCCACGATGAGATGGATGTGCCGGTGCGCTACGTCCTGCTCCCTGAAACCGCGGTGGACCTGGGCGGGCATACCCCGATGCACTAGGCGTTGCGGGATACTTCCCCGAGGGTACTTGTCACGCGCTAGAATAATGCGCCGTACGGCTTGTGCCGGCCGCACCTCGGCTCGGCCACCGGCCCGGAAAGGAAGAACGTGCCTACCTACAGTTACCGTTGCGATAATTGCGGTCACCATTTTGATGCGCACCAGTCGATGACAGCCGCAGCTCTGGTTACCTGCCCGGAGTGCGGAAAAGATTCCTTGCACAAGGTGATGGCAGGGATCAGCGCAATTGTTTTCAAAGGCTCGGGTTTCTACCACAATGACTCGCGTTCTTCGGGTGGGAGCTCCACGCAAAAGTAAGTACGACGGCGTAACCCGGTTTATCCCCAGCTCCGCGAAACGCTGCCGGTATCCACAGAAGGGCCTGGTTCTGATCCGCAGCTGAGCACTTCTCACTAGCCTCGAGCTATGACCGGACTCCTCACACGATTGTGGCGGGTGCGCCACCTGCTGCTGGCCGCGGTTGCCCTCGTGGCTTTTTTCTCCATTCTTCAGGCCATCGAACAGCGCCACCCGGCTACCGGGCACGTGCTGGTAGCGCGCCGTTCCCTACCGGCCGGGCACGTGCTGAGCGGGCGCGATGTAGAGGCGCGCACCATTGCCCGGGAACTCATTCCGGATCACGCCCTCACCGCGGCCTCTGAAGCTGACGGGCAGCGCCTGGCAGCTAGTATTCCGGCTGGATACCCCCTGGCTCGTGGGCTGCTGCTTTCCCAAGAATTTTTACGCGATCCACCTGCCGGGCACGTGGTGGTCGCGGTCCGGGTCGCATCCGATGGAACCGGAAACTTTATTGAGCCGGGTAATTTCATTGCGCTATATGGGCCCGCCCCGGAGCACAGCACAGAAGCTGGTGCAGTTCGGGTGGTAGACCGGGCTGCGGTGGTGGGGATCGGGGAAGAAGAAAAGAACGGTGGCATGCTCTCCGAAGGCGCCACATATCGAGTGCTGTACCTGGTTGTTCGCGAAAAAGACGCTAATCTTATCGTGGGCTATGCTGCCGCGGATTCTTTGCGGGCAGTGCTGGTAGCCCCTCCGTAGTTTCTGCCAGCGGGGTAGTCCCGATGGCTTTCCGCGCGAAAGGATGCAAGGTGCTCGCGGGTTTTAAGAAATTTGTTATGCAGGGCAATGTTATGGACCTCGCCGTCGGTGTTATCGTCGGTGCGGCTTTCTCCGCCGTGGTGAAATCCCTGACGGACCACATTCTCATGCCGCTTATCGCCGCGATTTTCGGGCAGCCGAATTTCGACGGTAATTTTGTGTGGCACCTGGGTGGAGGCGAAATTCAATTCGGTAGCTTCCTCACCGCGGTGGTCAACTTCTTCATCGTGGCTTTCGCACTGTACTTCTTCCTGGTGCTCCCCATGAATAAGCTGCGCGAACGCCACGCTAAGCCGGCCGCTGAGGCCCCGGAAGATCCCCAGCTCATCCTCCTCAAGGAGATCCGTGATGAGCTGCGGGCCAAGCGCGACTAATCGCGTGAGCCTGCGCGAATCTGCGCGAGTCTGAGCAGGTGCGAAGCTTCACTGTTTTTCCGGAGTTCGCTGCCGCTTAGAGCTTGCCGAAATGGGGCGGGCGTTCGTCAAGAATGCTCTGCTCGTGAGCTGTGCGCGCCACGATATCCCGCGTGCGAACCTCACGGGCGGATGCAACCGCGTCCCGGGGTGCCACGATGCTGGCCCCCGGGGCGCTACCTTCTTTTAACGCGGATTTCTTGGTGGGCGTATCCGGGTGCGGTAGATCCGCTCCCCCGTCACCGCGCGCGAGGCGCTGGAGAGCTTCGGCGGCATCCTTGAGTTCGCCGCTTTCTATCCGCCGGGCATCCACTTCAGACAGACGCACCACCGCCCGGTGGGTACGCCGGGAATGCGCGTTACTCGCCACCGCCGCTCACCTAATCCTGTGCCAGGCTGGAGCGGCGCACCACATTACCGAGCACCGCATCGGCCTGGGGCCCACGGCGGCGGATATCCAGTTCGCTCCGCAGTTCTTCCACCAGTTGCTCGGAAGTGCGGGCTACCCCATCGGAAGCTATCCAGGCCACCATGTCATCAAGCTGGTCGTCCGAGTAGGCGGCCAGCGGCAATCCCGGTCGCACCGCGGGTTTCTTTCCCCGGGCCCGGCGTGACGTTTCCGGATCCGGCGCCACAGCAGGGCCTGCCTCCTGGCTGCCACCCTCGGCCGGCCCGTGCGTACGTGCCGCGCCGGGCTCGCCTTGCTGGTCTTGCTGGTTTGCCACGCCGGCATCCTCCGGCCGTTCAGCACCCGCAGCGCCGGCATCACCCGCCGCATCCGGCGCTCCCGCTTCGGCAGAATCCGCTCCAGCAGAATTCACTTCCTCTACATCCGCACCAAAAGCGGGGGTATCTTCCGCCCGGTGGCGTGCGGCAGCCTCGTCACGGCGTACCACCCGTACGAGTGCTTCAATACGGTCCGCCTCGGCTTCCGGATCGAGGAAAATCGAAGAGGAGAAGGTTTGCACCACTTTCCAGCCCAAATCCTCGAGCATCTCGACCCGGTAGCGGTCACGTCGGCGCAGGGACGGTTCGGCAACGTAATCGGCGTCGTCGGTCAAAACAGCCACTCGCCAATCGCCTTCGTGTTCGGCAACAACAAGCGGGATGCGCAAACCGGCGTCGTACCCGTAGTAGAGCGCGGTGAAAAGCCCGCGTCCGCGCAGGCGCGCGGCCAGGTCGAAGAGCAGCGGGCTGGCCTTGGCCACATCCTCATCCGCCCCGATGAGTAATTCTTCCCGGGCGGCCGTCTCCAGCAGGGTGGCTAGAAGCCGGGGAGCCGCGCCGGAAAGATCATCCACCCCGATATCCCCCGGTCCCAGCGAAGAAATAACGCTCATATAGCGGCTGGGAACCAGGAGGGCCTCACTCAGGTAGCGTGCGCCGTCCGGTTCCGTGAGCGGCCCGAAGGTGTGCAGAACCCGGCCGTGCACCGTCTTCCCGAAGCCCACCGAGAATATAACCCGGTCGCGCCGCAACCCGCTCGCTCCGGTGATATCCACCACCGGCACCAGGCTAGCCGCGGACTCACCCGCCTCAGCCAGGGCCGGGCTATTCGCGATGGTACGTTCCACCGCCGCCCGCACATGAACGGCATGCAAACGCGAAATCGTAATAACAGCCAGGGATTCTTCCGGTCGGGTGAGGAGATGATCCACAACGGCATCTACCACCGCATCCACTTCCGCGCTGGGAGCTTCGACCATCCCGGTATTCGGGGAGGGCACCCCGCGCCCGTCCACCACGTGCAGGCGGTTAGCCCGGCGCGCCCGCCCCGCCGGAGCGGCGCGGTCGGCGTCGTCGTACCCGAGGGTGCGCAAGCAAGCGAGGGCAAGATCGTCGTGATGCGCACGGAAGGTAGGAAGTTCGCACACCGGGAGCGCATCAGCCAAAGCCGCGAGCGCGCTCTCCGCACCAGCCCGCGCCACGTCACCGAAAACGACGAGCTGCGAGCCACGCGCCATGAGGGCGACCACCGCAGCCAGCGAAACATCCTCGATACCGTCCAGAATCACCACATCCGCCCAGGGCAAAGTGGGAATGAGTTCAGGAACCAGCGCCGGCGGTACCACCCACACCGGGCGTGCCGCCTGGACCAGTGCGGTTGCCGAGGCAGTCACGTCGGCCAGCGCGCTCACTCCAGCGCGGGCCAGGTAACGATCCACGGCCACAGTTTCTTCGCGCTGTTTGCGGGCAACCTCTTGCATATGGGTGATCGCGGCGCGCAGCACCGGCCCGGGCAAGCTCTCCACATGTTCGCGATCCAGGTCCCGCACCGTGTGTACAAGCAGGGCCAACTGCTGCGGACCAGCCTGGGCCAGCACGGTGTTACGGGCAATGAGCTGCTCAAACACAGAATTGGTATAGGCCAGGTCGAGTTCGGCAGCCACCGCGTCCCCGCTTACTTCGCGGCGAGCCATATCACGAGCGAAATCGCCCAGGCCACTATCCTCAAGGTCGTGGAGGAGGTCAATGCGGCGCGGCTGCGAATCAAGCACCCGACGCTGGGAGACCAGAGCGCGCGCAAAGGCCAGCACATTTTCGATGGGCTCGCGGCGCAGGCCAGCGCGGTGCGGGAGGAATTCCTCGAGTTCGCGCACCTGCCCATCCACTTCCGCGGCCGTCGCGCGGATCATCGTCATGCCTTCCGGGAGGGTAGGCCAATCACTTTCCGCGCTGTAGCGGCGCCAAATATCGCGTTGGCGTGCCACTTCGCTCAGGGCCGCGTGCATATCCGCCACCCGGATCCCCGGGCGCACAAAATCGCGGGCCTGCTTGGTGAGAGCGCGGCGCTGCGCACGTTTCATGCTTTCACCGTGTTCGGCACGCCATTCATCGCTCGCGGTGGCGATCACCATATCGGCAACAGAACGTTCGTAGATAGCCGGTTTGAAGACCTCGAGGGTATCGGAGATCCCTTCGAGCATCTTGATTTGTTCCATCCACTGCGCCAATGTCTTCGGGCGCGCCAGGCCGGTTTCCCCGGCCACTCGCTGGGATTGCTCCATGACCAGGGGAAGTGTTTCGGTGGCCATGCGGGTCACGGTGGAGAAAGCGCGGGCGGCATCATCCTCCGTGCGGACCAGCGCGCGCAACCATTCCGAATTCCCGCCCCCGGTAAAGGCCCCGGCACGGCTTGCTTCCGCGAGGCGTTCGAGCACCGCCTCGCGCTCCTCGCGCACCCGCGCGGCGGCGGTGGCATCCAGGCGCACTTTCGTGGCCGGCCCCTTGGGCTGGGCGGCAAGCTCAGCCAAATGTTCGAGCACGTTATACACCGAGGTATTCCATACCGGATCGATGGCGTGCAGGGCGTTCACGTAACCGCGCAGGCTGCGCCGGGCCGCTTTGAGATCGCGGCGCACGGCCAGGGTGCGTTCTTCGTCAATCTGCGGGAACTTCTGGCGCAGGCCCTGGCGCAGCCGCAAAGCCGCGTCGTTAATATCAGAGAGGTCGATGAGCAGTTCGCCCACACCGAGTTCTCCAGCCCGCGCGGTCACCGCGGCGCGCCGCGCCCTGCTGCCGGGAATATAAAGAACGGAACGGCTGGATGCTGCTGCATCCGCGGCAATCGCCACCAGGGTGGTCACGTCCGCACTTCCCGGCGGGGTATCGATAACGACGTCGCGGCCAGTTGCCACAGCCTCCACCGCGGCAAGTTCGGCCACATCCAAATCGCCCACCCCGCGTTCGCCCTCGGGAGCCCGGTCACGTTTCTCGGCCGGAGGAAGCGGGGCGCTGGTGAGCTGGTGGGTGCCCCGATCACCGGCAATCGCCGCGAGCACCCCGGAACGAATCATGACCGGGCGCAGCAGCTCGGCATCGGTAATGGCCCGCGCGGCCGGATCGGCAAACATCCCCAAGAGCACCTGAGGGCGGTAGGACGCCCCGGGCAAATAGAGGTGGGACAGGCGCCGCACCCGGGTAATAAGCTCATCTTCGGTGGCCCGTTCCACCCGGGTGAGCTGGGCTAATTCCCGCACCGGGGCGCCGTGTTGGCGCAGTGCACTCACAATATCCGGATTGACGGACAGGGCCGGGGTGGTTTGGATGAGGGCATCGGTGCCCACGTCCTCCACCCGTAGCAAGCGGTAGACAATCGGCACGCTCACTTCACGCACCTGCCGGCTTTCTTCGCCGCTTTGCGCGGCGGGCACCGGGCCGGCTCCTGCCGGGTGCGCACCGGCTACGTTTACTTCAGCTGGACTGGATTGCGCGGCGGGCTGCTCGAGTGACTCCGCAAACCCGGCCTGCGCCTCCACCTGAGTGCCTTCCGCAGCCTGCGCGGCCTCCTCCGCGCAGGCCCGCATTGCTTCCGGATCGAGCTTGAGTTCGCCGGTGTCCTCATAGCCGGGTTCTAGCTCATCACTGGGCCGGCGCGGCGGGAGCTCCGTCCACGTCAGGTTTCCGCTGGCCAACTGTATCGGGGCGTACCCGTATTCTTCAGCGGCACGCGCTACCTGCTCACGCAGGGTTCGCCACGTGGCTAAAGCTTCTTGCTGGCTACGCTCCTCCCGAATAAGCGAGGTGAGGCGAGTAGGCGCCCCGGAAGAAAACTGTGCTCCCCCGGTCGGATGCGGGTGGGTAAGATCAATGCACACTCGCGCGGCCGCGTTTTCCGCCGCGCGCTCCGCCCGCGCCCTCAGCTCCTCCTGCCAACCGGCATAGGCTCGGGAGACGAGCTCTTCACGCTGCGGGGCGGGAAGCGGGGTGGGATTCTCCTCCGCGTCACGGGCGTGGCTGTCGCTTTCGGTCCCGTGCTGCGCGGCTGCGGTTTCCGAAGCGCCGTGCGGTACGACGCCGGCGGCGCCGGTCTGCCTCGCCTGTTCAGCTGGCGTGGCGGAATTGCCGGCAGCCTCCGCACTGTATAGCCGGTTACTGCGAGGGCATCCGCGGGTGCCGCGGCCGGTGCGGACACTACGGGCGTATCCTGCGCGGATTCAGCGGGGTCGCCCGCGGGCACCGCGGCGGTCTCGGGAACCGCGGCGGTTTCACGAGAAAGAGATTCACGAGCCGGATGCCGGCGAGAAGAACGTTTGAAGAGAGGAGTCACGACCTTAACGCTACTCAGATCCGGCGTAAAAGTCCCTATGCGCGCCGTAATAAGCCAAAAATTATGGCTTTATTCCGCCACCGGCGTGGAAGGTGCGGCCGCCGTAGTGGCAGGCACGGAAGAATCCGGAATAGAGAACGACGACGCACCCTCGGCCGGGCGCAATCCCGGCCAGAGAGGGAGCTCCTGGAGCTGGCCACCCACGTGCCGAATAAGCAGCTGCGGGGCGGGCTCCCCATCCGTTTCGGGACGATGCTCCCCGCTATACGCAGCAGTCAGTACCGCATCACACACCGTATCCACCGCTGCGGAACCCGAATCAGGGGCACCGATAACCGGCAGGCCAGCCAGCGCGGGATCCGTGCGATCAACTATGGTCAGCTGCGAGGCATAGCAACGTAGCGCCGCCACCACAGTGACTTCATGCTCCCGAGCGGTGCGATAGCACCATCCGGCTTGCCCGGGAGTGGAAGCCAGCTCAAGCACGGGAATTCCGGTAATCCGGCCGAGGGCGCGAGCCAGGTGATGCACCCGCACATGATCGGGGTGGCCGTAGCTTGCTGCGGCGTCGTACCCAATAATGACAGTGGGCCGCACGTGCGCGAGGAGCGCCCGCGCATCTGCTATTTCTTCACTCAGCTCCGCGCGTGAAAAAGCGCTCGGGCCGGCGCTGGGTGCGGGACCGGCGACCCCGGGAGCGACCCAGGTCATCCCGGAATCGCGGTAGCGACGCGGGACGGCGCCGGATGCGAGAGCGGGCGCGGTGCCGAGCCAAAAACTATCCGTCACCCCGAGAATCGCGCGCGCCCGGGTGATTTCTGCTTCGCGCCGGGCAACGAGTTCGGCCTCCCCCGCCCCGGCGGGCAAGATTCCGGGGACCGCTTCACCTTCTTCGCCTCGGGTGCAGGTGAGGATGCTGACGCGGTGCCCGGCGGCGGTGAGGAGCGCGGTGAGCCCGCCGGCCTGGATCGCTTCGTCGTCCGGGTGGGCGTGGAGGAAGAGGGTGCGGGCGAAGAGCGGCCCGCTGGGGTCCCAGCTCCACGGGCGCGCAGCCGCGCCGTTGCACACGCGAGCATCAAACTCGCGAGGCGTGATCATGCCTGCCTCCCGAGCTTGCGGTAAGACGCGGCGTAATCGCGTGCCACCGCGTCCCAGGTGCGCGATTCGGCGAAAGCGCGCCCCGCGGCGCCGTGCCGGGCCCGCAAAGCCGGGGCGTCCAGGTAGGCTCGCACCGCACCGGCCCATTCGCGTGGCTCGCGGCTGCGGCACAGGGTGCCCGTCACGCCGCCGTGCACCGATTCGGGAATCCCGGAGGAATCCCAGGCCACCACGGGGGTGCCGCAGGCGGCCGCTTCCACGTTGATAATCCCGAAAGTTTCCGAGAAAGAAGGGTTGAGGAGGAGCTGCGCGTGGGCGAGGAATGCCGCGAGGCCGGTGCGTGGAAGCGGGCCGATGAAGCGCACGTCGCTTTCCATTCCCGTTTCGGTTACGACGGCGCGCAAGTGGTCCTCGTAGCCGGCGAAGTCATCGGAGGCCGCCCCGGCAATAACGAGGAGCGGCCGGGTGCCGGCGGGTAGCTCCGCGAGCGCGCGAATCGCTAAATCCGGGGCTTTCAGGGGTTGGAGCCGCGCAGCGAAGAAAACATAGTCCCGCCCCCCGGTTACCTCGGTGACACAGTCGGGGGCGGTGGCCACCGAGCTAGCCGGGCGGAACATGTCAATATCCACGCCCGGGTGCACGATGGTGACCGGGCAGGGCGGGGTGCCGTAGCGCTGCGCAATCATCTCTTTTTCCGCTTGGGATACCGCAATGATGAGATCCGATTCGCGCACGCAGCGCGCCTCGCCGGGCACCCGCCCAGCGGATTCCGCGGGTTCACCGTCGGCAAGATTCTGGCCTTCCCGCGCCGCCACCGAATGGAAAGACTGCACGTGAGGGCGGCCGGTTTCTTGGGAGACGGGCAGGCAGGCCACGCCCGCGAACCAGTGGTGGGAGTGGATAAGATCGACGCCGCTGCCGTGCTCGGCCATCCACCGGCGGAATTCCACGGTGAAAGGAGCGACGAGGCCATCGGTGTGGCTTTTCGCCACGGGGTGGCGCGGGCCGGCTGGCAAGAAGAAAGCGCGCACGCCCGGCATGACCTCATGCATATAAGGCTGGCCAGGTTCGCTGGCGCGGGTGACCAGATCGACCCGGTGCCCGGCGCGGGCCAGGGCCTGTGCGGTATTGGTTACCACCACGTTGAGGCCGCCGGCATCAGCGGATCCGGGAGTGGCCAGTGGGGAGGTGTGCACCGAAGTCATCGCGATATGGAGCGGGGCGAGTGCGCCGTCGCCCCTATTCGGTTCTTGTGCGTGGTGCGTATTTCCCAAGGTCATTCCCCCAGCCTACCCGGATTTGAGAGTTTTCCGAATACTCTCCACAAGTGCCCTAACAGGCATATCGTCGGGAGTGAAGGTCCGTATACCTTCGTCCAAGCGAGGAACGAGCTCCGCTAAATATTCCTTTTCCTGCACGGAAAGCCCCCTATGGAACTCACGCCGGAACACTTCGAGACCGCGGTTCGCCGGTGCACCGTCGTAAAGATAGCTACCCGAACGATTCGTAACCGTGAAACGATCAAAAGGACTAATGCTCGCGCATACCGCCGCAACCGTTTGGTCAAGCGCGTTTACTGCCACCTCGTGTGCTTCGGGTGGCGTCCAGCGCGCAGGCAAGCCGCGTAACCGATCCGCGTAAAATCGCTCCAATAATCCTGCTTGGGACAGCACCGGCGGAACCACAACAATAACCGCGTGTGTGCGGCGCCCGAGCTCGCGTGCTTTCCTAGCTTCGGTTATTACCATCGCGGTATTGCGCCATGTTCCTTCAACCAGAGTGGAATACGAATTTCGTGACGCCCAATCGATGCACATCGCGATCCATTGGCCAGAAGCTTGGGCAGTTATGTGAGGCATCCGGAGAGGATCGTTCTGGCGATAGCGATACCCGAGATCTGGCGAACACTCGCGGTTTAACGCGACGGATCCACTCTGCACGGATATCAAGATCACACATGAGAAAGAGTGGCAGGTAATTGCTCACGCAGTGTATGCCACGAGCGAATACAACGAATCTGTTCCGCCCGATCATTTTCATTCACAGCATCGCGTTGCTCAATGAGCTCGAGGTATTTACCGTCATAAACCGCTCGACGTGCTTCGTCACCCGCAATATCCGCCTGCCTGGAGAGGGAAATATACCGCGCGCAAAGCATCGTTCCGGCTTCATAGAACACGTCATAAAGAACCGTGTCGGAATAGTCCTCGTACCCAAAAGGCTCAGTCATGGTGTCACGCCCCTTTCGCCCTTGTTCTATCCTAAGCAGTAGCCCCAATACGGGCTACCCTCCCCAAGTTGATCGTACTATGCATACGAGTTCCGCCATACCAGCACCATTTCTCTGCACGTAACCAAGCAGATCATCGCTCTCGCGTATTATTGCTGCCGCGATCCTCCAGCACGTCACTATCTGCAGACCCGACTATGCCACCCCGCGCACCGATCTTTTGTGCCCCCGAAAGGATTCGAACCTTCGACCTACCGCTTAGGAGGCGGTCGCTCTTCCCCTGAGCTACGAGGGCGGGCCCACCGCCGATCATTCATCCGAACGACGGTGGGAATAAGATAACCGTTCCAGGTTACTCTGCGTGGCACCGTGGGCGCTACTTACTGCAGACCCCGCGCACGAGACCACACGGGCACCTCGCGCCACCGCACCAGCTACTGCGCCGAAGGATCGGGAACATCCCAGGGCACATTGGTATCAGGAACGTGGAGGTTTTTGGTGGCGTGGGTCGGCACCACGAGCACCGGCGATTGGGTACCGAGGAGCAGCGTGTGGCTGGTGGAGCCGAAGAGCAGCCCGGTAATTCCGCCACGGCCGCGCGCACCCACAACCACAAGGTCCACGGAGCTAGAAAATTCGGCCATGATTTCCGCCGCGGAGCCTTCCACCGCGTAGCAGCGCACCTGTACGGTTTCATCCCCGCGCAGCACTTCGGCCACGGTTTCTTCCAGGCCCAGGCGGGTATCATCCAAAATTTCGCGGGTCATATCCCCGCCGGGAAGTAGGCCGCCCCCGGCGCGCGTGACCGATACCGCGTTAATTGCGGAGACCTGCGCACCCCAGCGCCCGGCCATCCGCACCGCCAGATTAAGCGCGTATTTTGATTCCTGCGAGCCGTCCACTCCCACCACAATATGGCGGATAGGCAGGCGGCGCGAGTGCTGGAGCGGCACCACGGCAACCGGGCAGTACGCCTTGGAAACAATCGCGCCGGCCACCACACCCAGCTGGTCAATATCCGCGGTATCGGCCCCGGAATACCCCACCACCAGCCGGGAAGCGATTTTAGACTCTGCCAAGAGCAGCTCAACCGGGTCCCCGGGCAGCGCCACCGCGGTGGCTTCCAGCCCTGCCAGGCCCGCCACGCCTTCCTGGGCGAGCGCCTCCCGCGCGATACTCATGGCGCTTTCATAGGATCCGCGCGGATCCGGGCCTTCCTGATAGCAGGTGAGGGCCCGCAGGGTGGCATTGCGGCTCACGGCCACGTGCGCACCCCATATAAGCGCCGCCCGCGATTCGGGGGAGCCATCCACCCCGACGACCACGGAATTCTCATGCTGGTACATCGTTACCTCCGTTGCCCATTCTCCCACGGGCACGCCCCGGGGTGGAACCGTGGGTAAAATGCGAACGCCGCCGGGAGTTCCGACGGCGTTCGTACATAATTCTTCTCAAGCCTCGCGAGGACGCGCCTTAGGAAACGCGGATGACGATGGGGGTATCACCGCACCATGAATCCGGCCCCACGCGGGTACCCATACCCGGGTTCCACGCGGCCACATTCTGGCCGTTACCCAGCGAGATCGCCACGTGGCCGGGCCAGTAAAGGATGTCACCGGGCTGGGCTTCCGCGTAGGAAACCTGGCGCCCCACCGAGAGCACCGAGGTGGTGTACCCGCCGATAGCAACGCCGTGCTGGGCGTAAACCCAGCGCACGAAGCCGATGCAATCCCAGCCGGAGGGGGTGGTGCCAGCCCACACGTAGGGCGAACCCACACCGCTGAGCGCGGTATCAAGAACGGAGGAGCCAATGGCGCTGGGGGCGGCTTCCACTTCCACACCAATGCCCGCGGCGGCGGGAGTGGCATCGTTATCAGAGGAAGTGGTGGCGGTGTCCGCCGCGGCGGTGGTGGCGCTGGCGGCCGGGGCGGCTACTTCAATAGCCGGAGCTGCGGATTGAATGTTGATCTGTTCGATCTTCCATTCCGAGGTGGCGCTCGTGGTGCCGGCGATGCCAGCAGCAACGTCCTGCGCGTGCGGATTAGACAGCGCCGCCTTGGCGGGCGCGGCCGCGGTATCAGCCGCCGCATTCGGAACGATCAGTGCTGCCGCGCCGCCCACAACGAGAGCTGCGGTGAGACCACGTACTGCGGGGTTCGCCAGGTTATGAGCCTGCGACCGCGTATCAAGAGCGTGGCGTCCGGTCATGGGATGATCTCCTACAAAAGTTTTCCTGCGCGCCCGAGGGGCACTTGCGGTACGTTCATTAGCGTAACGATTAGGCAACGAATTGTCACGTTTATGTAACAAGTGGCACAGGAGGGTCGTTATCATCCTAAAACGGCGATCTCCCGGCCTTTCCTCCACCTTTTTCGCGTGATACCAGGCTTTTCCCAGCACCAGTTTATAACGTTTTGATATACTTTTTTGCGGCTTAAGTTACATCGCAGTGACGAATTGTGGTGGAGACCATGCATTACGACGACGCTGTGCTACCGCTCCGCTACCCCGGGCGCCCACCGTCACCACCTGAGACAGGCTCCGCACCCAGCCTTCACCAGCGCCTGGCGCACGCTACCTCCCGGGAAGTGGCACCTTCAGCCCGGCTACCTCAGGCATGCACCAAGAGGTGTTTGCGAATCCAATCAGTCAGAGGAAATACCCCACTTGCTCCGTGGGCGAGAATATCGCCGTCGCCTTCAACACTGAGGGTCACCGCAGCATCGGGTTTAATGCCGGCCGCGGCCATAGCCTCGAGGACGTCGTCGTCAGTCTGGATCACTTCACCGATGCGCGCAATGGTAACTTTCCCACCGCTCGGGTTGCGCTCCAGGTAATCCGCCACGGCGAGCAGGCCGGTTCGCGCGGCTATATCAGCGCCGGGGCCCAGGGAATTTTCCGCGGGAATCGGGTTGCCGAAAGGATCGTGGCTGAGCTCGTAGCCCTGCTCCCCTAGCACGTGGGCAATGCGTTCTTCTAGTTCGCGGGACATGACGTGTTCCCAGCGGCAAGCCTCCGCGTGGACGTGTTCCCAGGGCATCCCGAGCACGTGGAGGAGGAAACATTCGGCCACCCGATGCTTACGCATCACGCTGGTAGCGATGCGCCGGCCTTCCTTGGTGAGGACAATAGCGCGGTTGGTATCCAGGTACATCATGCCGTCGCGCTCTAGGCGTGCCACAGTTTCCGAGACGGTGGGTTTGGATTGACTCAGGCGCTCCACGAGCCGAGCACGCAGCGGAACGATTCCTTCTTCTTCGAGTTCGTAGACCGCTTTGAGGTACATTTCGCGGGTATCAACAAGGTCATCACTCATCGCGCGTCTCCTTCGTCTCAGCGGCGGGGGCGGCATTCGGGTACCCATCCACATCCGGTTCCTCATGCGTATCTTGCCATTCTAAGCCGCCCGCGCGCTGCGGGGAATGCCCAGTTTCGGCATCGTGGGCTTCATCTTCAGGTTCGAAAAGATCGGCCTCGACTTCGTCGTGGTCCTCCGCGGTGAAACTTTGCCCGCTATCCGTTTGCCCGGTGCGATTGGCCCGTAGTTCAGCTTCGCGCTCCTCATTTTCATGTTCGAGCGGGCCAAGAATCTCCAGCTGGAAGGGATGGCGCACCCGGTAGTGCACTTCCACATCCCATTTGCGCCGGCCCCACAGGTAGGCACCCACGGTAGCCACCAGGCAGCCAATCGCGCCAATGCCCACACCCCAGCGCGCCCCGGCTGCCCCGGAAATACCGCCCACCACCAGGGAACCGATCGGAGTCACGCCCTGGTTGACCGTTTGGTAGAGGGAGACCACGCGCCCGCGCATCTGCGGAGAAGTGGACATCTGCACCGCGGCATTGGCGGCGGTGAGCATAATGAGCATGAAGAAACCGACCGGCACCAGGGTGAGGGTGTAGATCAGCAAATTCGGGGCCAGTGCATTGGCAGTAACCGCGATACCCATAGCTACGCCCGCTCCTACCACGGAGCGCACACGCGGTTGCTTCGTACGCCGCGCCCCCACCACGGCACCGGATAGCGAACCAACCGCGACCATAGAAGAAACAATGCCGAATTGGGTGGAGTCGGCGTGGAATTCCATGGTGGACATGGACACCGTGGTGAGCGGGGTGTTCATGGCCAGGCAGGAAACCACGCCCACCACCGCGAAAATCACGAGAAGATCGGAGCGGTTGCCCACGTAACGCAGGCCGTCAATCGTCCCCTGAATCGCGGAAACCTTCTTTTCCGGGCGGGGTGCCGGATGGAATTCTTCCGGGCGCATGAGCGCCAGCGCAATAAGGGTAGCCCCGAACATGATGCCGTTAATAATGAAAACCCAGCCGGTCCCAATAATGCCAATAAGCAAGCCGCCCAGCGCGGGCCCGATCAGGCGCGCAATATTAAAGGACATGGAATTCAAGCCCACCGCATTCGGTAGCCAGCGCGGAGGCACCAATTCGGAAATAAAAACGAGACGCGGGGGATTATCGAAAGATTGAATCACCCCGATGGCCAGGGCGAAAAGACAGACCACCAGCACATTCGCCCAGCCCAGGAGGACCAGTACCCCCAGGGCCACCGCGGTGAGCAGCATTCCGAATTGGGTGAGCACCACCATTTTGCGTTTATCGAGGCGATCAGCGAGCGCTCCGGCCAACGGCATAATAAAAGGAATGGGAACGAATTGCAGCGCCGTGACAATACCGACGGCGAAAGCATCATTATTGGTGAGGTCGCTCATGACGAGCCAGTTCTGAGCGGTGCGTTGCATCCACCCGCCGGTATTGGCGACCAACGAGGCAGCGAACCAAATAGCGTAGTTGCGGTACTTCAAACTGGCGAATGTACGCCCCACTAAATCCTGCCCCCTGCAGAAAAATCCGATATCCATAGCGGCCGGCGGGCGCGGCGAGCTCGCAGTTGCGCTATCTGCGGTGAGTTTATCACGCACGGCCGGGCGAAGCTCACGTTTGTCTCACCGGCGAAAATGGTACGACGACGCACGCAGGGCCCACCCGTGCGGGTAGGCCCTGCGTGATTGAGCTGGCAGCCACAGTGCTGCGCAGAACTGAGATGTGCTTAGCCGAGCAAGAATTTCTGAATCGGATCGAGCAGGAAGTAGACCACGAAGGCCACGAAGGTTCCCCACATGAGGGGGTGCACGCGGCGGGTCTTCCCGGCGGCCACCGACATGATGACGAAGGCTACGAAGCCCACCCCGATGCCGACCGTAATGGAGTAGGAGAAGGGCATGAGCGCGATGGTAAGGAAGGCCGGGATACCCACGCTCAGATCTTCCCAATCAATCTCGGTCACCTGCTGCATCATGAGGAAGCCCACCGCGACCAGCGCGGGAGCGGCCGCTTCGGAAGGAACCAGAGTGACGAGCGGGGCAAAGAAGATGGAGAGCAGGAAGAGCACACCGGTGGTCACCGAGGCGAGGCCGGTGCGCGCGCCGTCAGCTACGCCCGTCGTCGATTCAACGAAAGAGGTGTTGGAGGATACGCCGCCCATACCGCCGGCCAGCGCCGCGATGGAATCGAGGAGCAGGATGCGGGAGGTGTGATAGGGCATGCCGTCCTCATCGAGAAGGTCACCTTCAGAGGCCACCGCGACCATGGTGCCCATGGTGTCGAAGAAGTCGGCGAGCATCACGGAGAAGGCCAGCACCACGACGGAGATCACGCCGATCTTCTGGAAAGGACCCACCACGGAGAAAGCACCGAGGGTGGAGAAGTCCGGGATCTGCACCGGGGAGCCGTTCAGTGCGGGTGCCCCACCGTTCCAGCCAGCTACGTCACCGCCGGCCACGTTTCCGGGCTTGGCAACAATATTGACGATAACGGCCGCGACGGTTGAGGACACGATGCCGATGAGGAGCGCGCCGGGAACCCCGCGCAGCAGGCAGATCGCGGTGAGGAAAAGACCGAAAACGAAGACAGCCAGCGGCCAGGAGGCGATGGAACCGTTAATTCCGAAGGACATGATGGTACCTGCGCCGGGGCGGATAAGCCCGGCATTGACCAGCCCAACCAGGGTAATAAAGAGCCCCAGGCCCACAGAAATGGCGGTGCGCAAGAACTTCGGCACCGCCCGGAAAATAGCTTCACGCAGGCCCGTCACCACGAGCAGCGTGATAACGATACCTTCGATGACGATAATGCCCATACCGTCAGCCCAGGTCATACCGGGCATCTGCACGATGACCACGCCGACGATGGTATTGAGTCCCAGCCCGGCCGCCATGGCGAGCGGGAAATTCGCGATAACGCCGGTGAGCAGCGTCATCACACCCGCAACGATAGCGGTACCCGCAGCGATGGCCGGGAGGTTCGGACCCTCGGTGCCGCCGCCCAGGTAGGCTCCGGTGGAATCCTGCCCAGAAAGAATAATTGGATTAAGAACCAGAATATAGGCCATGGCCACGAAGGTGACCAGCCCGCCGCGCACTTCCCGGGCCACGGTGGTCCCGCGTTCGCGCAGCCGGAAAAAATCCCGCTTCGGCTCGGAGGTTGTGCTGTGGTTCGTCTCGACGTGCGTGGAAGTTACGCTCACGAAGATCTCCTCGGTTGTCGTGCGGTCCGCTGCGCGCCAGGCGAGCGCGTGATCCGCAGATTTTCGGGCGGTCCTGACCGCCACCAGCACTCATTCTTGAACCGTGACCACCACCCACGCAAGATAAGTCTCACTATGTGGACACTTTTCCGCTCATTTCGTCTCACATTTCGAGACGTGCGCAAAGTGGCGTGGAGAAACGGCGCGGTAGCGCGGTTTTCTCCCAGCCCAATACCGGCGTGAGTCCGGCCACGCGGCTGCGGGTGTGGAGCGTATCGACACCCGTGCGACCCGGATTGTTACGGAACAGATGCGACGACGACGTCGCCAAATCCCCGTACCGCCAGCTCCCCGTCACTGTGCGGAACAAATATCGCCTGCCCCGAGTTGAGCGGTTCACGCCGACCTCCGGCAAAGATTTCCACTGCACCTTCCAGGCAGACCACCGTGCGCGGGCCGCGCGAACGCAACTTTTCCGTGGAGGTAGCATCGCGCAGATGAACGACCGAGAGTTCAAAATCATCCACGGGAACGTAGAAAGTGGACACCGCCTCGCTCATATGCTCGGGGGCGATGCGAATGGGAGGGACGGCGGCATCGTCCATAATCCGCACCAGTTCCTCCACATCCACATGTTTCGGGGTGAGGCCGGCGCGCAGCACATTATCTGAGGCCGCCATGATTTCCACCGCGGTTCCAGACAGGTACGCATGCACTGTCCCTGCGGGGATAAATAGTGCCTCGCCGGGGCGCAAACTCACAGGATTCATGAGGAGGGAAGCTACCACTCCGGGGTCGCCGGGATAGTGCTGTGCCAGGGTTTCCACGATGCGGTCCGCGCGCGGGGAGGGTGAAGTTCCCCGCTCCAGGCGCGCGGCGCAGGCTGCTACCACCTGCTGAATCTGTTCAGGAGAAGGGCGGGTTCCCGCGGAAAGCAGATCGGCGAACACCGCGCCCACCCCGCGTTCTTCCACGAGAGCCGCAAGCCGATCCGTGAGGGGCAGCCCGAGACTACCCAGCACTTCGGCGATGCGGCGCGGGGTGCGCAGCCCGCAAATAGCCTCGAAAGGCGTGAGAGCATAGGCCAGTTCCGGTTTGTGATTGCGATCCCGATAGGAGCGATGGGGAGCGGTGCGGGAAATTCCGGCGGCTTCTTCCCGCTCGAAACCCGCACGGGCCTGCTCGAGAGAGGGATGCACCTGGAGGGACAGCGGCTGATCCGGGGCAATGAGTTTGAGTAAATACGGTAATTCACCCCCGTGCCGGCGCGCCACATCCGCACCGAGCATCTCTCCGGGTGCCCGGGCAATAAGATCACGTAGGCTCGATCGGCCGGCGCCCAAAAAAGTAGCGGATTCTTCGGTACGTTCCGAGCGTTCCCGGAGATCCGGGTTGTCCGAAGGCTCCAGGCAAGCCGAAAGCTCCGAGCGATCCAACGTGCGCACGCCTCGCGGCTGGCCAGCCCGGTGCCGCGCGTGCCGCCGCCCGCCCGGAGCGCGTACCGCGGCGCCCGCGCGCCCACCCACCTCATCTTCACGCCCGAGCCGGTGTTCCCCAGCGGGTGCGGAGGGGTAGAGCTGGGCCAGATCGAAGAGTGGTGCATCCGCAGCACTGACCACCTGGGCCGAATCATCAGGGTGGGCCCCGAGCCAAATTTCCGCCACCCGGGTTTCCGCCGGAGCGTAGCCAAAGAGCGCGGGAAGCGCACTGGTACCGCCCCACGCATAATCTCTGGCCCGCCCCTGGATCCGCATCACAGCCGCTCCTGTTTTAGCTCAGGGTGCCGGTGGCCTGGTAGCGCCGCCCGCGCGATCCGCGCACCACGGTCCGCCCGCGCCCACGGCGAATCACCGGGGATACGGCTGCCGAAACGGCTTCTTTCACGGTTGCTTCCGCGGCCACTTTCGATACCGGTACAGAATCCGCTATTGGGGCTGCCATTTCCGCTGCCGGCACATCTGCCGCCGCTGCGGTTTCCGTTTCAACCCCGGCCGTTTCGTTTTCCGCCACCGCGACCTTGCGGCGCACCCGGCGGCGCCGGCCGCTGCGCTCAGCCCGCTCGGCCCTGCCCGCTGCGGCGGCCCGCGCCGAATCCTGACGTTCCTTTTCCGAGGCTGCCCGCGCTTGCGCTTTCTCCGTTTCCAGCTTGGCCAGCCGCTCACTCCACGGCACCCAGCGCGGAGCCAGCAAAGCGCCCGCCCCGGGCAACATCTCAATTTCGTTAAAGGTCACGGTACGGGCCCGACTCGCTCGGCTCACCGTAATACTCCAGTACCAACCGTGATACCCCGGATGAGTACAGGTAAAGAGGTAGGACACCACCCGGGTGTCCTCGGCGAGGAATCCTGCGTACTCCCCCACGAAACGTTCGGCAATAGCCCCAAGGAGGGTTTCCCGCGCCTCATCAACAGCCCCCGCAAGGACTCGATCTTCGGGCAGACCGGGCAGCGGTTCCACCCGCTTATCATCGGGTGCCACCGCTATATTTTCATCAACGCGGTCCTCCGGGCGCGCCATATCTGCACCCTCATCCGCATGCCCTTCCACCCTCACATCGGGAAAGTGGAGCGCGGCGGATTCTTCCCCCGCGTAGTTGTCATGTTCTTCATTCTTAGGCATCAAAATCATCGGCAACCGCACGCAAGGCGCGCGCGATCTGCCCTCCCCCTTCCGGGTAGCGACCGCGCCGAAGCTGGGTGGAGGCCCCGTCCAGAAGCCGAATGAGATCTTCCACGATCACCACCGTTTCCTCCGGGGAACGCCTATTCTTCCGCGCGAGCGATTCAAGTTTGGTTATCGGTTCGACATTGAGTGCTTGCGGGCCGCGGCGCGTATCGGCAAGCCCGAAGGACACCCGCTGACCCTTGCGCGGCGTGAGCCCTTCCGGGAGGGCCGAGGAGGGCAGGAAGACCTGCGCACCGTCCTCATCGCTGACAATAAAGCCGAAGCCCTTAGCGGCGTCGAAAAACTTAACCTTTCCGGTTGGCACAACACTCTCATTTCTAGCAAAAACGCTTCGCACACGGTCGGGCGAAGCACCAGCGTCATTCTACCAGCGCCCCCGCGGGCACAGGCAACGCTACCGGCTGAACGCCCCGGCCTCTTTTCCCATCCGACTCCCAGAATGCTGTGGTTAAATTGTGCCGTCCGCCACGTAAGGGGTAAACCCGGTGAGCACCACCGGGCACACGGAAGGTTGAAATTATGGGGATCGCACGCCGGCTAGCTGGAACATTAGCGCTCGCAAGCGCTCTATTGCTCTCCGGCCCACTGGCCGCCGCGGAAGAACCCCTCACCAGCGTTGACCCGGTCACCGATCACGCCCAGGTGCTTTCCGCCTCTGAAGAAGAGCAGCTGCGTACTTCCCTTGACCGCCTCCAAGATGAGACGGATTACGCGGTGCGTTTCGTTTTTATCAACAGATTCGACGGCGCCAGCGCGGACCAGTGGCCCATCGAAACTTTCAACCGTGCCGGGCTGTCCAGCGATGCTACCCTCATCGCGGTGGCCGTGGATAGCCGCCAGTTCAGCTACGCCTACGGCCGCTCAAGTTTCTCCGCCTCAGATCTGGACCGGGCTTTTACCGCGGAGGTCCGCGCCGCCTACCGGGATGGCCGCTGGCTGGAAGGTTCCCTCGCCTACACCAGGGCCTTAGCGCAAGGGGAAGAAACGAATTGGGGCGGTCTGGCGCTCGGGGGTGGCGTCGTCGTCGTTATTATCGGGGCCATTATTTTCGTGCGTTCGCGCAAACGTAAAAAAGCGGAAAATAAAACTCGTGAAGATCTTGCCGCGCTCGGCAAACGTGCCGCAGCCGCACTTTTAGCGACAGACGACGGCGTGCGCAGCGCCGCCGCGGAACTCAATTTCGCGCGGGCACAATTCGGGGTGAACTCAGTGCGCGGCTTTGACCAAGCGCTTGCGCAGGCACAGCACTATCTCCAAGAAGCTTTCAACCAACGCCAGCTCTTGGACGACGATATCCCCGATACCCCGGAGCAGGTGCGTGCCTATAACACCGCGATTGTGGAACTGACCGAAAAAGCACAGCGAGCCATTACCGAACAGGAAGAAGAATTTGCCCGGCTGCGTGATTTAGCGGCGAATGTGGAGGAGGCCGCGGCGCGGGTGCGCGAAGGCGTGACGGATATTCGCACTCATCTTCCCAGCGCTGCCCGGCAATTGGACTCGCTGGCGGCAAGTTACGGGGAGGGCGCGGTGGCAACTTTCCGCACCTACCCAGGGGATATTGAGTCTCTCGTGGCCGGGGCGGAGGATGCGCTCGGGCAGGTTGATCGGCTGCTCAGCGGGGGCGAACGCAACCAGGCCGTGCCGTTTGTGCGTATCGCTGAGCAGGCTTTGGATGAGGCTGCGGAACGCTACCGCGCGATTTCTAACGTCCAAGAATCTATTAATCGAGCCTTCGCCCAACTGGCTGAGCATATCTCTTCCATTTCCGCGGATATTGCGGATGCCCATCGCATCGGCGGGGATAATGCCCAGGTGGTCGCCGCACGGGACCGGGCGGCGGCGCTGGTGGAGAAATATCGCGGAGAGCGGGTGGATCCGCTGGCCGGAATTCGGGAACTCACCGACGCGGAACATGACCTGGACGGGGCGCTCGCCCCGGCCCGGAACGCGGAGGAAAACTACCGCCGCCAGGCAGCCGGAGTGGAACGGGATCGCCAGCGGGCCCGGGCCACGGTGCAGCGGGCGGAGGCGATGGTCTCGCAAAACCGCTGGAGCACCGGGAACGAAGCACGCGCCCCGCTGGAGGCGGCTCGCACTGCCTTACAAGCCGGGGATACCAGCGATGACCTGGCTAAGCGCCGCGATTATTACACGCGGGCCGAATCCTATGCCCAGCGCGCCATGGATGCGGTCCAGGAAGCGATGTCCGCCCGCAACTCCGGTGGCTATGGTGGCAATAACGGTGGCGGGGACGTAGGTAGCCTGCTGCTCGGGATGTTCCTCGGCTCGCTCTCCGGGGGCGGATCCCGCCACAATTCTGGCTGGGGTTCCGGCTGGGGCTCCGGTTTCGGCGGGGGCCGTTCCAGCGGATTCGGCGGTGGTTTCGGAGGTTTTGGAGGTGGCTCCGGCGGATTTGGTGGCGGGGGCGCCGCGGGAGGAGGGAGCCGTTCATTCTAATACCGGTGGCTGCGTGCGTCCGTTGATCGCGCCCCGCCCGGATACTATTTATCCATTATTCATCACACATTCCTAACTCGATCACACAGAGAAAGGCTGATCATGGCTGAAAAACAAACAATCCTCGGACGCATTACCCAGCTGGCGAAGGCAAATATTAACGCGCTCCTCGACCGCGCTGAAGACCCGCAGAAGATGCTCGACCAGATGGTGCGGGATTACAAGAATTCCATTGCGGAAGCCGAAGATGCCGTTGCCCTGACCGTGGGCAATCTGCGCCTGGCACAATCCGATTACAACGAGGACATCAAAGCCGCCCGTGACTGGGGGCAGAAAGCTATCGCCTCCTCGCGCCGCGCCGATGAGATGCGGGCCAAGGGCGATGAAGCGGGTGCGAACCACTGGGATGACCTGGCGAAGGTGGCGTTGAGCAAGCAGATTCAATACGAGCGCGAAGCCAAAGATGCCGAACCCATGCTCGCCTCCCAGGAAAAGGTCGTTGAACAGCTCAAATCCGGGCTCACCCAGATGAAGGAGAAGCTCACCGAGCTCAAGAACAAGCGCGATACCCTGGTGGCACGCCAGAAATCCGCACAGGCGCAAAGCCAGGTGCAGGATGCCATCTCCTCGATCAACGTGCTGGATCCCACCAGTGAACTGGCCCGTTTCGAAGACCGAGTCCGCCGCCAGGAAGCCCTGGCCCAGGGCAAGGCCGAAGTTGCCTCCCTGAGCTTGGCCGATCAATTCGCCGAATTGGAGGATCATTCCGACGACGCAGAAATCGAAGCGCGCCTCGCTGCCCTCAAAAGCGGGGAAGCCCCCGAGCAAATCGAAGGCCGGGACTTCACTAGCTACTAAAGTACCTGGCTCCTCCGCTCCTCAAGCACACAGTTCTCCGGCGCGGGGAATATCCCACACCGGGCACAAGCACACGCCGCATGCACCTAGGTGACCCAAGCGCGGCGTGGCTTCCCGGGCCGGGGTGGCAAGGCCACCCCGGCCCGGGGCGTCGTTCCACTTCTATCGCTCCCACGGCTTTGCTTTCGCTTCCCGCAAACTTTCAGGAAGCTTCCAGATACCTCGGGTTTCCTTAACATCATGACGCCTACCGAGCACACTCCCGAAGCGGCCATCCTCGTTGTTGATGATGAGCCCTCGATTCGCGAACTTCTTTCCGTTTCTCTCCGGTTCGCCGGATTCGATGTGTACACCGCCGCCGATGGCGCGGAAGCCCTCGCCCACCAGCAAAATCAGCACCTGGATCTGGCCGTCCTCGACATTATGATGCCGGGCATGGACGGCTTTGAGGTGCTGCGCCGGCTGCGCGAACGCGATCACGATCTGCCGGTGCTGTTCCTCACCGCCCGCGATGATGTGAAGGACAAAGTCCAAGGCCTGACCGTCGGCGGGGATGACTACATCACCAAGCCTTTCTCCCTGGAGGAAGTAGTGGCGCGTATCCGCGCGGTGCTGCGGCGCACCAGCCCGGAAGAAACCGAATCGGCGGTGCTGCGCTACGCGGACTTGGAAATGAACGAAGATTCGTATGAGGTCACCCGCGCCGGCCGGCCGGTGGAGCTCTCCCCCACCGAATTCAAGCTACTGCGCTATCTCATTATTAATGCCGAACGAGTGGTTTCCAAATCACAGATCCTCGACCACGTCTGGGATTACAACTGGCAGGGTGAGATCTCCATCGTGGAATCCTATATTTCCTATTTGCGGCGCAAAATTGATTCCCCGGAAGCCCTGGGGATTACCGATCAGGAAGAGGCCCGCAATCTCATTCCTCTCATCCACACTCGCCGTGGCATCGGCTACGTTCTGCGTGCTTCCAAATAACATTCGGTTATGACCCAACGTCACGATCCGCTCCCGCCGGAAAGCTCGGGGGCTGCACCGGTGCCGAGCCGCCCGGCGCAGCCTGGCAAGCCGGCTGCCGATTCTCCCGGGCGCGCCCGCCGCAGCGGAGTTTTCCGGCGCGCGCTGCGGCCGGCCCGCACCCTAGCCGGCCGCCTCATTATCGCTTTTGTCATCCTGGTGGGAACCGCGGCAACCTTTTTGGGTTTCGCCTCGGTCACCCTCCTCAAGCAATACCTGGTCTCCACTATCGACCAGGATCTGACCACGAATGCGCGCTCGGTGGAGCGGATGTTCCTGCAGGATCTGCCCGGTGCCAGCCAGTCCTCCTCCCTCAACCTCTCCGATTTCTTCGTGCGGGTCAATTGGGCTATTGCCGGGCAGCGGGACGTGACCACCTACGAACTACCCAATCCGGGGGCCGTAGAAGAATTCGGCTACCCGCGCGATCTCGAGCATATTGCCAGACTGGGGTCCGAAGAACCCGTGACGGTTCCTTCCACCCTGTATGGCTCTGATTGGCGGGTGCTGGTTCACCCTATTAGCCCTTCCTCCACCGGCGGTCTCATTACCGGGAATATCATTATTGCCCAGCCACTCGGGCCGATCGAGTTTACTATTGCGCGCCTGCGCCTTATTTTTGTGCTCGCCGGGCTCGCAACCGTGCTGGCGGCCGGCCTGGCCGTTACCGGTCTTGTATCGCGTACCTTGCGGTCCCTGCGTGATATCGAGGCGGCCACGCATACCATCGCGGAAGGACATCTGGCCGAACGTGTTCCGCACGGTCAGGACGACGACGAAGTTGGGATGCTCGCTAATTCCATTAACGTTATGCTCGCTCAAATCGAGCATGCCTTCGCGGAAAAGGAACGTTCGGAAGCAAAAATGCGACGCTTCGTTTCGGACGCCTCTCACGAATTACGCACCCCGCTAGCAACCGTGCGTGGGTATTCCGAGCTATATCGCCTGGGCGGAGTTCCCCCCGAGCGTGTCCCTGAGGCGATGGAGCGAGTGGAATCGGAAGCCAACCGGATGGCCGGGCTCGTGGAGGATTTGCTCCAGCTGGCCCGCCTGGACGAAAACCGCCCCCTTAACCTTGACTGTGTCAATCTTGCCAAGCTGGCAGATAACGCCATCCTCGATTTCCGGGTGCGCGCCCCGCAACGCACCGCCACGGTGGTTGCTTTGGATGGGAGCACCCCAGCGCCCGATACGGTGGAAGTCCACGGGGATGCGGATCGCATCACCCAGGTGATCGCAAATCTGCTTTCTAATGTGCTCGCACACGCCCCGGAAGCCAGCCCGGTAGAAGTGGCAGTGGGCATCGCGGAAGGCCACCCCACTATTGAGGTGCGTGATCACGGCCCCGGTATCTCCGAAGCCGATTCCCAGCGAATTTTCGAGCGTTTCTACCGCCCGGACTATTCACGTTCGCGCGAATCAGGGGGCTCCGGCCTAGGTCTTGCCATTGTTGCCGCTATTATGGCCGCACACCACGGTACCGCCCGGGCGCTAACCACCCCCGGTGGCGGGCTCACCGTGCAGCTCACCTTCCCCGCCCCGACCGAGCCGTGTCAGAATCCGGCAACGCCCGGCTAAGCGAGCTACTCAGTTTCCGGAAACTCGCCCGTCTCGCCAGCATCGGGCGTCTCGCCAGCATCGGGCGCCTCGGCAGCATCGGGTATCTCGCCGGTCTCGGGCAAATCGAAAGGACTGGCACCTTCCGGGGTGAGCGGGTGCGCACTTTTCTGCTCGAGCATCATCTCAATGGCGGTGAAGACCCGGCCCATAAAATCAGCCGGGTCTTCCTCCGCGAGGCCATACATAGGCCTGCCGATAAACAAAAAGACCTCGCCGCGGAATTTGGGGAGCACCGCACCCACCGGCATAACTTCATGCCCACCGGACATGGCGATGGGAACAATAGGAACATTGAAACGCTGGGCGAGGGCCGCGGCACCCGCCTTCGGGGTACCGAGTTCCCCGGTGCGTGATCGCGTGCCTTCCGGGAAAATCAGAATCGGAACTCCCGCGGCCAGTAGACGGCCCGTCATCCCTTTGGCGCGGCCGGGCTGGTATTCCGAACCAGCCTTCCCGGTGGGTTTTTTACCGCGCTCAATGGGATAAGTATTAAAGAACAACGAGGTGAGATTGGAGATGCCGCGGCGGCGATAAAAATAATCCGCGGCCGCCCCGGTCGCTAACCGCTCAGTGAGTTTATCGGGAAGCAGCGAGAAAACCATGGGAGCATCCAGGTGCGAGGAATGATTAGGCACCAGGATAAACGCGCCGTCCAGGTTTTCGATATTTTCCTCTCCCAGCACGGTGGGTCGGAGAATCGTGGACATGACCGGTTTCGTGAGGGCGCGGCGCACCCGATGCCGGCGGCGGGCTTTGGACTCATCCAAATACGGATCGATCGGTTCGAGCTCACTCACCCGCGGTCCGCCTTTCGCCCACTGCCATTAATTTTCCTTGCCACCCAGTTTACCGCGCAGCGCGGGCCCTTTTCCGCGAGGAAACCAATAATCTTGTAGCGCACCGTGGGGGTACAGCGGACTTTTCCGCGCGCGGCCGCCGCGAGCGCGGCCCGCGCCACCGTATCGGGTTCCAGCCAGAGCGCATCGGGAACCCCGGAGCGTTTCCCGCCGGAGTTGCGGTGGAAATCCGAGCGTACCCATCCGGGCAGTACCGCGGTCACCGTCACCCCGCTGCCGTGCAGTTCCACAGCCAGCGATTCGGACCATACCCGCACAAAGGATTTGAGGGCCGCGTAGGCGCCCATGGGAACAAAGCTCTGCACCGAGGCAATATTTATGAGGGTGCCCTTCCCTCGCGCAGCCATCGCCGCCGTGGCCGCCGCACCGATCCGTACTGGCGCTCCCGCCATGAGGGCCGCCGCGGCCTCAATCCGGTCCATATCCCCGTTCACGAGACTCTCGTAGAGACCGGCCCCGGCATTATTCACGACCACATCAACAGCATGGTCATCTAGGTAGCTGCACAGGCGTGCGACGTCGTTCCCCACACCTAGATCGCAACACATCGTTTCGCATTCCACGCCACCGGCCCGGAATTGTTCGGCAACGGCATTCAGGCGTTCCTTCCCACGCGCCACCAGAACCAGCGCGTACCCGCGGGCAGCGAGCTGGCGGGCGAAAGCGAGCCCAATACCGGAACTTCCCCCGGTCACCAGTGCCCGAGGCCGCTGCCCGGCGGGCGATGCGGAGAAGGCTGCGTCAGATATCACGTCTCTACGTTAGTGCACCGGCCGCGCCCGTGCACCTCGCCGACCCGGTTATCGCGTTCAGCTGGGCGAAAAGTGGCGGGCCCGGGGCGCTGCCAGCGGGCGCTCCGAGGGCCGAGCCGCACTCTCCCTCGGCGGTCCTAGCGTGCGAGAAGGCCCAAAGTGTCCCCACCCGGGCCGGGGCATGATTAGAATCAGTTGCGTTTGAGTGCGGAGGGCGACGTGCGTCGTCGTCCCCTGGCGAAAAGTTCGCCGCGGGTGCGCACCACGGTGGGAGGAAATATGTCCGTTCCTTCGTGGCTGCCGGTTTCTTTCGAGAAGGCAGTGACGGGGCTGGGGGCGACCGCGTCCAGCGCGGAGATTCAGGAGACGTGCGCTGCTGTTCTCAGGCGCTGGTCGGAACCTGATCGCATCTTCCACGATATTCACCACCTCACGGCCATGCTTGCCAATGTGGAAAAGCTCATTAACGAAACGCATCACCCGGATACCGTGCGGCTTGCTGCCTGGTACCACGGGGTGGTTTTTTCGACGTCGCGCTACCGTGTTTACACGAAACGCGGGGGTGAAGATGAGTTGCTTTCTGCGCGCACTGCCGAAAATGAACTGACGCAGCTCGGCATCGTTCCCGAAACCGCGCGCCGGGTGGCCGAATTGATTTGGGGTATGAAGGCGCCGGCGCTCACCGCGATGCCGGTTATGGGGCGCGCCCCGGCCACCAGCCTGGGGACCGCCGAGCAAGATATTGACATTATGGTGCTGCGTGATGCACACCTGGCAATTTTGGCCTCCTCCCCGCAGAGTTACCGGCGCTATACTCAGGCGATTCGCGAGGAATACCCACATATTCCCGATGAGAGTTTCTGGCGCGGGCGCGAAAAAATCGTAGCGAAGCTGCTGGAGCGCAAGCATTTGTTTTATACGCCCGAGGGCCAAAAATGGGAGGATGCGGCGCGTCAGAATTTGCAGGCGGAGGCCGCGAAGCTGCGCAAGCGCCTGGCTGAGCCGGAACCGGGTGCGGACGTGGCGCGAATGGCGGACGGTGCGAACGCTGCGGAGGCTCCACGCCCGGCAGGTACCGTTCGCCCCACGGATGCGGCGCGAACGGCAGATGTTACGCGCCCGGGGGATACCGATTTAGGTACGACGACGCTGCCACCCCTCACTGCGCCAGCCGCGCCCGTAACGCCGGCCGGAACAGATGCCTACCGCGATGCCCGTACCGAAACCTCCACTTTGGAGGCGGTGGAAGCTCGTATTCCGGAGGAGGATTCCGGCGAGGTGACGCGGGTGCTCCCGGTCGGGCCGGATACCGCAGCGAGTGAGCCGCAGCTGAGCGCCGAACAGATCCGTAAACGCCAACGCGAGGAAGTTTCCCAGGCCATGCTCAATAAGATTAATGAGCGGCGGCGTGCGGCGGAAAAGGAACGCGATGAAGCCATTGCGCTGGCGGAGAATATTGATTCCCCGCTCGCGGATCGCGCCCAGGCAGAGGTGTGGAAAGAAAAGGAACGCGAGGGTACGCCCCGGCGTAACCCACGCTATACGGAGACCATCCCGCCACTGATCGAAGATGACCCGGAAGGCGATATTGTGGCCCGGCCCGCCGCCCCCTCCCCCACGCACGGGATCGAGCGCGAACCGGATATGTAAACACGGCCGGGCACTCACGTGCGGCCGGATCGGTAGAGCGCGGCCGAACCTGCGAACTGCGGGCCGGGTCTGTTAGTGCTTCCAGATATACCAAGGGTGGCGCGCCCTCCTTTCGGAAAGCGCGCCACCCGAAAACTACCAGATCACGCTGGCAGCACTATTACTTCTTGGCGTCAGCTGTACCTGAACCTAGCGGTTTAGTACATGCCACCCATGCCGCCGTCACCCTGCGCGGCCGGAGCCGGCGGTTCGGGCTTGTCAGCCACCACAGCTTCGGTGGTAAGGAAGAGACCGGCAATGGAAGCCGCGTTCTGCAACGCCGAGCGGGTCACCTTGACCGGATCCATCACGCCCGCCTCCATGAGGTTGACGTATTCGCCGGTGGCCGCGTTGAGGCCCTCGCCCTTGGGAAGGTTGCGCACCTTCTCGGCCACCACGCCGCCCTCGAGGCCGGCATTGCTGGCGATCTGCTTGAGCGGAGCTTCGATAGCGTAGCGCACGATGGCCGCGCCGGTCGCTTCGTCACCCTCGAGCTTGAGGTCGGCGAAAGCTTCCTTACCGGCCTGGATAAGAGCCACGCCACCACCGGCGACGGTGCCTTCTTCCACGGCCGCCTTGGCGTTGCGCACGGCGTCCTCGATGCGGTGCTTGCGTTCCTTGAGTTCTACCTCGGTAGCCGCACCGGCCTTGATAATCGCTACGCCACCGGCAAGCTTGGCCAGGCGCTCCTGGAGCTTCTCGGTGTCGTATTCGGAGGTGGAGTTCTCGATCTGGGTGCGGATCTGGGAAACGCGCCCGTCGATCTGCTCCTGGTCGCCAGCGCCGTCCACGATGGTGGTGTTTTCCTTGGTAACAACCACCTTGCGGGCACGGCCGAGGAGCGTGAGATCGGTGTTCTCCAGCTTGAGACCAACGGACTCGGAAATGACCTGGCCGCCGGTGAGGATGGCCATATCCTGGAGCATTTCCTTGCGGCGATCACCGAAGCCCGGGGCCTTGACGGCCACGGAGCGGAAAGTGCCGCGGATCTTGTTGACCACGAGGGTGGCCAGCGCTTCGGATTCCACATCCTCAGCGATGATGAGGAGCGGGCGATCTGCCTGCATAACCTTTTCGAGAACCGGGAGGAGTTCCTTCTGGTTGGAGATCTTCGAATCCACGAAGAGGATGAAGGGATCTTCCAGAACGGCTTCCTGGCGCTCGGCGTCGGTCACGAAGTAGGGGGAGAGGTAGCCCTTGTCGAAGGACATACCTTCGGTGAGCTCAAGCTCCAGCTCCAAGCCGGAGGACTCTTCCACGGTGATGACGCCTTCCTTGCCGGCCTTATCCATGGCTTCGGCGATGACCTCACCAATTTCCTGGTCACCAGCCGAAATGGCGGCGGTGGAGGCGATCTCTTCGCGGGTATCAACTTCCTTCGCGTCCGCGAGGAGGCGTTCGGTCACGGCCTTGACCGCGGTATCGATGCCCTTCTTCAGCGCGATGGGGTTGGCGCCGGCGGCCACATTGCGCAGGCCTTCCTGCACGAGGGCCTGAGCGAGAACAGTTGCGGTGGTAGTGCCGTCACCGGCGATATCGTCAGTCTTCTTGGCGACTTCCTTGACGAGCTCAGCACCGATGCGCTCGTAGGGATCTTCCAGCTCAATTTCCTTGGCGATGGACACGCCGTCATTCGTGATGGTGGGGGCGCCCCACTTCTTATCGAGAACGACGTTACGGCCCTTGGGTCCCAGCGTCACCTTGACGGTGTCCGCGAGGAGATTGAGGCCGCGCTCCATGGAGCGGCGTGCTTCCTCATCAAAAGCAATGGTCTTTGCCATGCGATATTCCTCCAGAATCACTGTGGCCGGTGCCCGCGACGGACGACTTCCCGCGCGAAGCCTTTCTTCGCTCACGGTCAGCCTCACCAACCAGGTGGACTTATCACTCACATACTCGGAGTGCTAACAGAGATTCTGGCACTCTCTAGGCGTGAGTGCAAGCTGTGGTTCAGGTACGACGACGCAGCAGCCACCCGCCAGAAAAACGCGATATGCCCGCAATTCCGCGCACCTAGCTCCGGATGAGCGTCCCGAAAACTTGAGTGGGAAGCGCTCAAGTTTTAGCGGCTGGCGAAGCCGGGAATCTTGACGTGCGGTTCTTTAGCCGCGGGTATCTCCCGCCAGCACGACGACGATGCTATCTCCGCTCGCGCTGGCGTTTTCAACGAAATCGGTGATTCCCAATTCGGCACCGATGGCTTCCACAGTGGGTAGATCAGCGGCCGCCGGATAGAAAATCTGGGAGTGCGCCGGCGCCGCGTGCTGGTAGTTACCGATCGAGGTGGTAGTGAAGCCAGCTTCGGTGAGTTGGCGCTGGTGGGCGGCGGCATACCCGGAAATTCCGGAGGCGTTGAGGATGAGGGTGGAACGGTTGTGATCCACCGCAGCGGCCGGAGTCGGGGAAGCTGATGGTGAAGCTTCTTCCGCGGGCGCCGGTGCCTCCGAAGCGGGAGCAGGGCTGCCTTCCGCGCCCGATCCTTCAGTGCCCGCTTCGGGCGCTGGCGTTGCGGACTGGGCCGGTGCACTCACGCTCGGTTTCTGGGAGGGTGGCGCTACTGAAATCTGGTTCATTTTGACAATGCCGTACCCGAGAGCCGGGGCAAGAATGAGGATAGCGATAAGCGCGATCCACCACCTCACCGAGGATTCGCGCTTACGGTGCGCCCCGCGGGTTGTGCGCTGGCGCGCCGCGATATCAAATTCGTCTACTGGGTACTTTCCTGCCACACGGCTAGCCTAGCTGTTTTCCGCCGCGGCCGCCGCGTTCCTTATCGCGCAGATCCCGCAAACGGGTAATAGCCCGCACCACATCCGGATACTCCACTTCAGCACGCGGGTTATTGAGGATGCCGGACAGAATGAGGTAGTAGCGGGTGGGAGTCATGCCCAAGGCCCGAATTGCCTCAGTTTTCGTGCGGTACACGGCCCGCCAGCGCATCTCCGTGGTGAGGACGCGCAGCTCGTCGTCGTGCAAGGCAGGCCCGGCACCGCGCAGGAAATCCTCCCAGGCAGCTTCTCCGCTACCCTCGCTCGAAGGCGCGCCCGCAAAAGGAGGTTCCTCACTCCGGTACTCTGACACTATGCAGCCTCTTTCCGAAATCATCAGCCCCGATTGGGCGCGGGCTCTCGCCCCTGTTGAACCTATCATTCACGAGATGGGCACGTTCTTACGCGAAGAGAACGCGGCCGGGCGCGGCTATCTTCCCGCGGGCAAAAATGTGCTGCGAGCTTTTACCTATCCCCTGGATGCCGTCAAAGTTCTCATTGTGGGTCAGGACCCTTACCCCACCCCCGGTAATGCGGTGGGGCTCTCTTTTAGTGTGGCACCGAATGTGGCCCCGCCGCGCTCGCTCGTCAATATTTTTCGGGAATTGCACGACGACGTTGGAGCTCCGCTTCCCAGCAGCGGTGACCTCACGCCGTGGTGCGAGCAGGGTGTGATGCTGCTCAACAGAGTGCTGACCGTGACCCCCAATAACGCCAATTCCCATCGCGGGCGCGGCTGGGAGAAGGTCACCGATCACGCGATCCGCACTCTCGCGGCGCGCGGGAAACCGCTCGTAGCAATTTTGTGGGGCCGCAATGCTCAGGAGCTGCGCCCGCTGCTGGGAGACACCCCGGTCATCGCCAGTCCGCACCCCTCGCCACTTTCCGCTTCGCGCGGTTTCTTCGGCTCCAAGCCTTTCTCGCGGGCCAATGCACTTCTGGCCGAGCAGGGTGCCAGTCCGGTGGATTGGCGCCTGCCCTAGGAACCCGCACATTTTAATTTACTACGGCGTAGTATGAAACTAAGTGCGGGATTCCCACCCGCATATCACGTCTTTTCTCAATACGGTGTCATAGCTGAAGCCGCATTGAGAACATAATTTCCACGGGGGTACCCATGGCTAATCACGCATGTGCCTGGGGGCGTCTCGCCCTTGCCGCCGCGCTGGCCGGCGCCGGCATTTTCCTTCCCGCCACCGCGAAAGCGGGAGGCCCTGATCCGAGCCGCACCGTTATCGGAAACGTCGTGAATCCTACCGGTGGCGGGGTGAATTGCCGCGGCGGGGATACCTGCGTGGAGAAGGTGGGCGACGTCGCCCATGTGAGTTACACGCTTCAGGTAGCCCGTCTCCTGGGATCTTCTGATCATGTCCAGAGCGCGCAGGGCGTGGCTGTTTTCGTCCCGACGGTGCTGAAGAACGTCACATTGACGGTCACCAGTGTTCCAGACCATGCCGCTCTCGAGGCCCGCCTGACGCAACCTGATTTCGATTGGGAGAAGCGCTGGACGGTTCCCACCGTTCCCGTGAATCAGGAGTTGCCCATCTGGGAAGTACGCCGGGGTGAGGAAGGCGCGGTCATTGTCGATCCCGAGCTCAACCCCGGCCGGGATCCCGAAACTTTCCCCTGGTATCCCCATATCGGGCCGGATTTCGAGGATATGAATCTGGGTGTGTGGCATATGAAGGCCGATAGAGCCGTGTCCACAGATCCGCCGTCGTACCAGGCCTACGACGGCGTGGTCGGGAATATGGCTCTGTACGACGAATATTCTTTCGGACTGCGAGGCCCGGGCGTCTACACGCTCCGGGTGGAAGGTGACGTGGCGGTGCAATCGGAGGTGACCGTGCTTCCGGTGCGAGCCACAAATAAGCTGTGGAAATGTTCCCAGGAAGGTGGCGGTCCCGGATCGTATCTCGAGGGCTGCCAGAGCCTACAGGAATTTGAGTGGGGCCGCATGGGTGATCTACCCACATATTCGCTCAGTGACCCTGCGGTCAATGCGGCTGCGCGCGAACGGGTGACGGATGCCGGGTTGACCGGTTCGCCGCAGTGCGTCGCCACGAAGGAAAGCGGGCGCAGCGATCTTATCGGGACCGATATTGAGGGCGCGTTGGGTGCGGGCGATTGGTACGCCTACACCTATGCTCTCTACGCCAATCCCGCGGTCACGTATGACCTCAGCGGCATTGGGGAGGACGGTTGCGATCAAGCCGCCGCGGTGATCACGCTATGCGAGCAGCCGTCCCCGGAGCCTTCGCCGGAGCCGTCGTCTTCGCCGGAGCCGTCTACGCCACCCGATCCATCACCGGAACCCTCGACTTCCTCGGAGCCAGAACCATCTGCGTCCCCGGAACCGTCATCTTCGCCGGAACCGGAGCCTAGCGACCGGAGCGTTCCCAGCCCGACGCCGTCCACGCCCGCGCCGCCTACACCCACCGCGCCGGCTATTATCAGCACTCCCACGGTCCCGAGCACTCCGAGCGTTCCCAGCGCACCGCCTTCGGTAAGCACGCCGCGCCCAACCTCGTTGCAACGCACCGGAGCGAGCTCTGCTGCGGGCCTGGCACTCGCGGCGCTGCTGGGCGGAGCCGGATTAGCACTCGCGGTGGGGCGGCGTCTCCACGGCTAAAGCGGACCCGAAATCCGTCTGCCGCTACGGGCCCGCGCCCACCTCCCCTACGATGCCGCTTCGGATTGCTACGAGCCCGCGCCGGTAATGGCGATGGTGCCGGGAGTGGCATCGAAATTACCGACAACGGCACCGATTTCGCATTGAGCCGGGTAGAGCGCGGAAACCGCGTGGCCATCCGAACTGATAGTCACCGCCCCGGAACAGCGATCAGTGAAGCGCAGATTCCCGGTGTCCCCGCCGGTGAGGTCGGAGAGGATACTCGTCGGGGCACCGCTGGCGGGGCTGGTGTAGAGCGGCGTCGTCACGTTCTCACCATTGGGCCACACCCCGATAATGCTGATGGGAATCGGCTGCCCCTGCTGGATCCGCGGGGGTACCGTGACCTTGACGGAGCGTAGGCGCTGGAGCGGATAGGCGGTGGAGGTAGCTGTTTCGTCCCCGGCGGCTTTCGCGGTTGCCTCGCTGATCTCGGTGAGCCACCGCGAAAGTTCCTGTTCGTCTTCAGGAACGTGATACGAGCTCACCGTGGCGGTAATGGTCACCGGCTGGCCCACCGTAATGGTAGGAGCCTCCACGGTCCAGGCGCAGCGGGCCGTGAGCGAGGTCGTGGCATTGGAATGAGGTTTACCGGCGCGATCCCACACCACGTCGGCGCATTGCGGTGCCGCTGCCCCGCCCATGCCCGTCGCGTTCTGCTTGCCAGCCTGCTTCTTAGCGGTATCCCCACCTTCATCCTTGGGTTGCGGGGCGGGAATCACCTCCAGCATAGTGCCCGCAATCGGACTTTTCGCGGTTTTATAGGTGACGGTGTAGTCAATAACCTGGCGTTGCGGATTCCACTTCGCCTCGCGCACAATCGACAGCCCGGAGGGAAGCGGGTGATCCTCCAACCGCGCCTGGATCGGTTCGGTAGGAGTGGTATCGGCACTTTCCACCTGCGGCCACAGCATCCACACCACCCCGGCAATCGCCGCGAGGAGCGTCACGACACCCAGCGTCACGAGAATCCAGTGCTCGCGTATAAAACTCCCGGTTTTTTCCCGGAAGCTCGGCTCGCGTTCAACCACAGGCGCGGGTACATAGTTAAGGTCCAGTGCCGCGCCGGAACTAATAATGGTGGCCGACGGCGCAGCATCGAGCTCCCCTAAACTCTCACGGGAAAGGACGACGGCGGGGCGGGCTGGCGCCTCTTTCTCAGTATCATTAGCCGAACCGAGCGCCTCACGAGCAAGCGCGGCCGCACTGAAAGCACCGTCCAGCATGGTGGCTGGATAAAAGGCCGGTGCGGAGGTATTGATCTCCAGAGGGGCTTGGCCGGCAGTTGCTTCCAGGCAGACCGGCAATCTGCTGAGCACCTGCGCGGCATCCGGCCGGGTATCCGGGTTCTTCCCCACCAGCTCATCAAGAAGAGCTGCGGTATTTTCTTCCAGGCCGGCCAATGGAGCAATTTTCTCCGTGAGGTGGCGATGCGCAATAGTGAAAGGGTTGAGACCCTCCCCACCGAAGGGAGTGCGCCCGGTGAGCATCTCGTAGAGCATGATGCCCACCGCGTACATATCCACGCTCGGGGTGGCGCGCGCCTGCGCGATGAGTTCCGGAGCCATATAATCCGGGGTTCCCACGATGCTCGTAGTTTTCGAGCCGGTACCGATAATCGCGGCAATACCAAAGTCTGTTACTTTGACGTTGAAAAGGTTCTCCGCTTCGGCGCGCCCGCGTAGTTTTTTTCGGCCCGAAAGCAACGTGTTTTTGTCTGCTGTGGCGGCTCCTTCCGGCGCGCTCTCCACGGCTGGCGCGAGCGCGGTCAAAATAATATTGTCCGGTTTAATATCGCGATGGACGACGCCCTCCGCGTGTGCGCTCTGCAATGCTTCAACCACCTGACGGGTGAGATCCAGGGCGTCTTCGGGCGCTAAGGGGCCGTGCTCGGCAAGGTATTCGCGCAGGTTGGGGCCGGGCGCGTACTCCATAACGATGCCGAGTTTGCCGCCGTCGGCCACCAGGTCATGCACCCCAACGATATGGGGGTGGCTGAGCTGGGTGAGGACGGAGCGTTCGGTAATGAAGCGCCGCAGAATCTCCGGGTCACCCACGTATTCGTCGCGCAGGAATTTAATAGCAACGCGAGTGCCGTCATCCTTGCGCTCCCCCTCGTACACCACTCCGGAGGCACCGCGACCGATGGGGGCGAGGGCACGGTAGGAAGCTCCGAAATCAAATGCGGTACTCATGCGTCATCCCGCACGGTCACTGCTTGGATGAGGGTTGCGGTGCCGCCTTCGCAGGCGTAGCCGCGCCCGGCAGTCATTTTGACCGGGGAGCGCCGCGGGAGGCGCACGCCCAGGAGGTCGCCATCGTAATCGCGGTTCGGGTGGAGCAGAATCCCTAATCGCGATTTACGCAAGGTAGCCGTCCATTTGCCGTAGGCGGAACGCAGGTCATCATTACGGCCGGCCGCGATAATGAGGAACTGCTGGTTGGTGGTGGCGAGGAGATCCTTGAGGGCATCTTCCCCTTCTGTGATCTGGTGCGCGTCGTCGATCACAAGAATAGTGGGCGTGGTGCCCAGACCGGCTTCCGCCACCGCGGAGGGAACATCCTCGTGATCATAAACATTATCGAGGACATCGCTACCGTGCAGCGGGGAGCGGCGCGAAGCCAGGCCGATGATTCGCAAGGGGCTACCGACGGCCCGGGCATCGCCGGCCATCTTCGTGGCGATACCCAGGAGTACCGAGCTTTTCCCGCTGCGCGCCGGGCCGGAAATGAGCATATGTTCCCCGGCGTAGGCTTCCAGGCAGTAGTCGTGCAGGGTGGCTTCTTCCACTCCGACCGGGATAATCCAGGGCTCCCCCGTTAGCTGCGCGGTGGTGCTCAGATCGGATACCCGCAGGTCATCGCTCAGGCGCGCCACCACGGTGGTTTTCTCCACCGGCTGCCAGCGCGCTGTCACCGTGGCAATAGCCCGGTCCAGCGGGGTGGGAATGGTGGCCACATGCCCGTGGAGTTTCGTGATCGCATCCACGTAACGGCCCGGAACCTGGGCGGGAATATTATCGCGTGAGACTCCCACCAGGGAGTAGTCATACGAGTCGGCCAAGCGGTAGAGCCATTTCTGGGTGGTGACTTCATCCACCGCCGCAGGAATTGCCTTGAGACGCGAGGTGGCACCCACCATATGGATGCCCACGCCCGGCCCCTTGCCCCATACCTGGTAGAGCCCCTCGAGAAGTTCCACGCCTTCCGCATCATCGTATTCTTCACGCAGAGTGGCGAAAGAATCGATAAAAACGTAGACATCGGAATATTCGCCCGGGTCCGTGGTGCGCTTATCGTATTCGGTGCGCAGGTAGCGTAGCAGGCGCTGCTGGAGTTCACGATTGGCTTTGCCCGGCCCGGCATAACCAATGGAATGGGGCAGGTCGTGGAGGGGTTCCAGGCCGCGCCCGCCCAGGTCAAGGTACAGGAAATCCGTGGTGGCCGGGTCGGATGTTGCAGCGATCACGAGGGCGAGGGATTGCAGCGTCGTCGTTGTTCCCGAACCGGGGATGCCGGCGAGCATGAGATTACCTTCCGCGGGCCGCCAGCCGGCCGGAATTTGGCACTGGTGGCTGGGATCATCAGCGAGGGCCACGGCTACGGTATCCCCGCCCGCGCTCACGCGAATATTGGCCACGCCTTCGCGCGGGGTATCGGTATCGAGGAGCAGATCCACCCGTTCACCTAGCGGTTCGGGCCAGACGGGGCGCGGGGTACCGAAGCCCGCGGCGCGGTGGGCTTCTTGAATGGCGCGGATAAGAAGATCGACGTCGGATTCTTCATTCCCGGCGCGGGCCACGGTGTGATCGGGTAACGGCCCGCCCAACTCAATTTCGTCCACGTGAAGATCGGTGGATTGGGCTGCGTCGCTTATACCCGTCACGAGCGCGGTTTGTATGGGGTGAATATCTTCTTCCCCGAGTTTGATATAGGCACGCCCGCGCTGTTCGCGGCCGATACTGGAGGCGTGCGGCACCCCGATAACATTCGAGGAATCATCGCGCGATTGCACCCGCAAGGCCACCCGCATATTGGTATTCGCGAGGATATCATCATTGACAACGCCGGCCGGGCGCTGGGTAGCGAGCACCATATGCACACCGAGGGTACGCCCCACCGCGCCGATAGAGACCAGGGAGGAGAGCACGTCCGGGTACTCTTTCGCGAGCTGAGCGAATTCGTCGACGACGACGAGAATGCGCGGCATGGGCTCACTGGGGTTCGTCGCCAAGTAGTTATCGAGGTTGTCCACCCCTTCCCCCGCAGCCGCGAAGCACTGCTGGCGGTAGAGCATCTCAGCTTCCAGGGCACGCAAGGCGCGGTAGGCCAGGGAAGGCTCCAGGTTCGAGAGAGTTCCGATGGTATGCGGAAGCTGGTCGAGGGTGGCGAAAGCCGCCCCGCCCTTGAAATCAACCAGGATAAAAGTGAGGTGCTGAGGATCTACCCGGGCGGCAAGCCCGGCCACCATGGTGCGCAGCATCTCTGATTTACCCGAACCGGTGGTACCACCTACAAGGCCGTGCGGGCCATCCCGAACCATATCCAGCCAGTATGTCCCATCTTCGGATACACCCAGCGGGAAACGGAATCCCCTGTTGTTCTGCCACAGCTGGGTGATATCCGCGCTGGTCATATCGCGGGAAAGCCCGAGCAGCCCGAGAAGATGAACAAGGGGAGGAAGGGCCGCGCCGGCATCGCGCACTTCCGGATCGTCGAAAAGGGAGAGGGAACGCGCCCATTCTTCCAGGCGCGGCTCTGTGGATACCGCCCCGGCAATATGTTCGATGGTGACATCCTCGGAGGGGATACTCAAAGTCAGCTCCGCCCCGGGTTTCGCCTCGATAACACTATGGCAGGAAGCGGGGAGCTGTTCGGGGCGGGTGGCCAGCACGATACCGCTGACTTCTTTGGCTTTCTGGGAGACGGGCACATCTTCCCCGCGGTAAGCGAGGAGGTCACGTGCCGGGCAATCCCGGCCTTCCAGGAGTGCCACATCATCTATAACGAGGAAGAGGGAGGCGGAAGGCAAGCCGTTGAGGCCATCGCGTAGGCCGCGCAGCATGCTTTGTGCCGGGGTGCGTTCGAAAGCAAGATAGCGATTATTCGGGTTAGCGCCGCCCACGCGAGTATGGGGCAGCCAGGCGCACCAGCGCCAGTGTTCGGAGCGAGCCCGGTCCGTAGCAACCGCGATCGTCATATCGGCCGGCCCGGAGAGGGTGGCCAGCTGAGTCACCAGGGAACGCGCCAAGGCCACAGCCTCGTCACGCTCACCCCAGATACCTACCGGGCCCTTGGTGAAATCCACCCGGACCGGGGCGGCGGGGATGCGGGCCAGGTCGAGGACCTCGCGTACCCGCGGCTCAGGTTTAGTGCTGGCGTTGTCGAGGGGAACCTCGAAGGGAACCGGCCCGGTACCAATCTGGGCGCTGCCGAAATCGAAGTGGTCGGAACGCACCTGCCATAGGCGTGGCCCGCCACACCGGGCTTGTTCAGCCAGCTCGTGCTGGTAGGGTGTTTGGGCCCGCATCCGGGAACGTTCCACCAGGGCGGCTTTACCGATATCCACGGTAAAATCCTGGAGCGCCGCCACGAACTTTTCTTCTTCTTCGATTTTGCTTTTCTTGGAGCGGCGCTTCTGTTCAATAAAAGAACCGATAGCGATCACCGGGGAGAAAAGCGCGATGAGGGCGAAGCGGAAAGAACCGAGCACCGCCACGAGCACCACGGCCATGAAAATCGGAGCCAGAATCGCGGCCCAGGAGAGCCGGCCGGGTTTTTCCGGCATTTTCTTTTCCGGTACTTCGAGCTGTTTGGGGTGGGCGGGCAGAGCTCGGCGCGGGGGCCGGTTAAAAGCGACCGTGGACACGGCGGTGAGCACGCCGTGAGCGGCGTCGTCGTTCTGTTGCGAAGTATCCTCATCACGCTGGACCGCTTCGAGGTAGAAGGCCCCGATGCCGATCACGTCCCCGGGATGCAATTCGGTGGCGCCTTCCTCCCCTTTCAGGGCCGCGCCGTCCAGAATGGTGCCGTTCGAGGAGTTATCGTCACTGACCCACAGGCCGTCCTCGCGCACTTCCACGAGGCAGTGCGACCACGAAACCGTAGGGGAATCCAGGTGGATATCGGCTTGCGGGCTGCGGCCGATGCGCAGAGCGCGGCCCGCGGGAAGGGAGATATAGCGCCCGGTATCCGGTCCCGCCGTGATGATGAAGCCCCATTCCTCGGTGGGACGCTCCGGTTCGACTGCGGAAATGACGCTTCCCTCGTGCACCCCGGCGCGGGCCAGGGTGGTTGAGGGGGTGACCGCCACGCCGTCCACCCACACGGTGGCCCATTCGCGCCGGTCGAGGTCGGCGCCGTCGAGGATATCCCCAAGGCGCGTTTCTTCTGTCACGTTTGTCAGAGAAAACAACCGATCCGAGTGATCGCTCCTAATGACAATACGCATATCGTTTTCCGCTGTGCCTTTACCTTCAGGGGCCGCACCTGGGGTGATGCGGGCGGCCCGCTCCGCTTTTCTTCGAGGCGTTCCTTAGTGGGCACCCTCAGAGGAAATCCATTCGATGCGCCCGTCCACGATGGCTGCTTGCACCGGGCACGGACCTCCACTTGCGCTTCCCGCGGCGCTGCCACCGCTCCCGCCGCTAGCGGCGCCGCCACCCGTGCTACCCCCACTTCCCGCGCCGCAGCGCGCCACCCGTTCGGTTCCCGATACCGCAGCTTCGCGGGCTTCGGGGGTGGTGAGGGCCTGCATGATTTTGGCCGGGTCGGTGGAGTTGGCCACCGCGGCCGCGGCCACGAAGCTGAGAACCGCATCGTGACTCAGGCCGTCCGCGTACTGCCAGCGCTCGCTGAACTCGGTGTCATCCCGCAGGGAGAGAAGCGCGCCGTTGGTGCGCATCACTTCCACAGCCTGGAGGAAACCACCTGCCGGCAACCCGCTGGCATCCGGTGAGGTGAGGGATACCCCGCCCGGGGTGGGGAATCCGTAGCTGTAGATACCGGCAATCGGGGTGCGTGCGTCGGTGAGGCCCATGCTGAGTACGCCGTTGAAAGCTTCCGGTCCCACGAGGATCGGGCCGTCGTATCGCGCCCCGCGCAAGCCGGTGATCTGCTGGGCGATCGTGGATGCCGGAGCGTCAATAACCACGCAGGGATTGGGCCGCCCCAGGGTGGCTTCCAGCACCTGGGCACTCACGGTGGCCGGTTCGGCCAGGCCGATATGAGCGTCGACCCCGCGCACGCCCCGCACCCCGTTGGCGAGCTCCCCGCCCACCGAAACCACGGTGGAACACTGGAGGTCACCGAGCTGGTTGGTCAGCCCGGTGATCCAGCCACCCGCGGTGGGTAGCTGGTAATGCGCACCCTCGGGAACATCGGCGGAGGGCTGGAGCTGGTAGGGGAAGATAATGGGGAGCCCGGCATCGGCGGCCGCGTTCGCGAGCGCCAGGGTGTGGCTACCGGTAGTGAGGGCAATGACCCCGGAAACATCGCTATCGGATAATTCGGCGATGGCGGCGCGGGCGCCGTCGTCACTACCCTGATCGGAGACGGTCACAAGTTCTACCTGGGTGCCGCCCTGCGCGAGGCGCCATTGCGCCACTCGCACTCCTTCACCGCTGAGGTCCCAGCCCGGACCCTGGGTGAGGTCTTCCGTATAGGATACGACGACGCCGAGCTTGAGCCCTTCGGGCACATTCTCCACGGCGAGCTCCACGGATGCCGGCGGGAAAGCCTCGAAGTCGGGGGCGCTGGCCGTCCGCGCCTTTTCCGATTGGTACCGGAAGAACCAGATCAGGGCCGCGAGGAGGGCGAGCAGCAGCAGAGCGGCCAGAATGCCAAGTGCGGTGCGGCGCTTATCACGAGCGGGTTCGCCGCCCGCCGGGTAGGCCCCGGAGGATTGAGTTTGGGCCTCGGAGTGCTTAGCGGATTCGCTCACTTTTCCTCCTCGGTAGGAATGACGTGGAAGGAGTACATCCCAATTTCCGCGTTGCCGGATGCCGGGAGCGTGGGCAGCTGTTCGAGGCGGGCCAGGGAGGCGCGCAGGCGCGCGGCCCCGAAGGCATCCGCCCCGAGGGCCGAACGGTACCCGGATTGAATGGTTGTGGTGGTCGCGGTGGAATCACTGAGCTTGGCATCGGCAATTCCAAGGTGGCCTTCGGAGGTTTTCATGGCTCCGAGTAGGCCGCCGCCACCGGGGGTATTGGTCCCGATATCCGCGAGCACGTTGACGAGGTCCTGCATAATGAGCGCGGACACGGCATCCGAATTGGTGACCGCGTTGCGGCTGGTTGTGCTCACGGTTGCGCTGTTCTCATCCATGAGCTGGCGGGTTTCCGCGTCCAGGGTGTTATTTGCCTCCGTAATCAGACCGGTGGTGCTCCGCACCGCGCTGGAGCCGGTATTGCGCAGGTTCTCGGAGAAGACCGTTAGCTGGTTGGACACGCTATCGAAAATCGCGCTGGAGGAACGTTCGGTGCGGTCCCGCGCGGTGGAAACCCCGCTGTAGAGGCGGTCACGATTCGTAGTGCCCGTTTCATCGGTGCGGGTCTTCGATTTTCCAACGAAACCGTCCAGTTCCGCGGCAAAGGCATCCAATTCACCCACCACGTCACGGGCCAGCGGGGCCAAATCCGCGTAAATATCAACGGTGGTAGCGATGTTCTTATTGAGTTCATCAACCATCTGCGCGAGTTGCGCGGTGCGATCCTTGCGCTGATCATCGAGGCGCGCACGCTCGGCATCCAGATCCTTGAGGATTTGCTGGGATTGCGTGAGGCTCTCGCGTAGCTGCGCGAGCCCGGCAATAGCTTCCGGCTGATTCGCTCCGCTCAGAGATTGGGTTGCCTCCATAATCGAGGTGATGTGACCGCGAGTTTCCTGCCCGAGGAAACGCACGGATTGGCGGTATTTGCCCGCACGATTACCGATCATTCCCGCGGTATGCGGGCATTCGGCGCCGGTGAGATCGCGAACAACCTCCCGCACGGCCTTTTTATCGAGCTTGGGATTGGCGATCGGCTCCTCGGCACCAACCTCACGGGTCAGGCCCGCGTCAATACACATGGATTCCGTGATCTCGGTGAGGCGCTTATCCTGAGCCTGGTTGCGTTCAAAAGCCTTCCCAGCTTCCGCATTCACCCGCGCGAATTCCTTATCCAGGGTATCCACGAGTTTGAGCGCGGCATCGAAACGCTTCTTGAGTTCGTCAATATAGGGCGTCATGGGCGCGCTGGAATCTACCGTTTCGGGCGGAATCTCGTGGGGAGCACCCGCGCTGGGTGCCGTGCTAGGTTCAGGCGAAGCAGAAGGTTCAATTCCCGCGCTCGGTTCCGGCACCGCGCTGGGTTCGGGCGAGCCGGAAGGCTCGGTTCCCGGACGCGGCGGCAAGCTGGGAGAAAGCCCGGGCATGGGTTCCGGCTGCGGCAAGCGGCCCTCATGCTGGTAGATCTGGAGGTCTTTCGCGAGGGTATTCACGCTGCGCAGCGCACCATCCAATTGCTCAACCGTATCCAGGTTCTTGTGCTGAGAGCCGCCACGCAGCTGGGTGACCAACTCTTCACCTTCGGCACGCACCTGGTTGCTCAGCTCATTCAAATCGTGGTGGGCGCTGAGAACCGTGCAGGTCAAAGTGGTGGCAACAGCCGGATTCGCGCAGTCTTCCGGGGAGGGATTTTGCGGCCCGAGGATGCTGTCCAGATCGGAAAGAATATGTTCCTGGCAGCGGGTGGTGGTGGCACTCAACGCTTCCAGACGGGCGGAGAGGCCGTTGATAACCCCGTACACCCCACCGGCCGGAATCACTTCTTCCGGGTTGGTGACGGTGGGCAGGTCATCGCCCACCGCCGGGCCGCTGGGCTTGGGCGCCGGCGAAAGCGTGGCCATGGGGATGGAGCTTGCCGTTGGCCTGGGGCTGGGATCCCCGTTCGGGAGGGTGGGCCACGGCGACGGCGCGGCACCCGTACCCGCAGAAGCAGAAGGCGAGGGGGTCGGGGATGCCGGCGCGCTCGGCCCCTCTCCCGGGCTGGGAGCCGTCGGGGTGGGAACCGCCGGGCTCGGCGTAGCCGGCAGGTCTTCTTCCAGACCGAAGTTGATTTCGCAGGTATCGGGGTTGATATCGATACGCGGCCGGGGAGCATCCGGGTTTCCCAAGAGGGTGCGCACAGTGGCAGTTGTTTCCGCCAGCGAACTTGACATGGTGGAGCCCGTGCTGACGAAGAGGCTATTGAGGCGCGATTCCAGGCTCTCCAGCGTGGATGAGACGGACTGCGCCGAATTCTCGATGCGCCCGCGTGACATCTCCAAATCCCGGATGGTGCGCGAACCAATGGAACCGCCCGCATTGGCGAGCATGGCACGCGCATCTTCAAGGGCGGTCCCCGAATCCGCGAGGATATCCGCAGATTCTTGCAGGGTACGGATCGTTTGGGAAACGAGCAGTGTTTCCTCACGTTGCTTGCGCGAATCCGGGTTGATACCGAAGCCGGGCTGCGTCGCAATATTAATAACGGGCGTGACGAAATCCTGTGCCTCAACAACCAGCGTGAAATGCAGGAGCGAGGTGGTGGACCCTACTCCGGTGAGTCCAGCCCACTGCACCGTGGTGGTACCGCGGTCATTAACGGCGACGACGCCGTTGGTTGCTCTACCTTCATCGCCGGCCTGGGGAGTCCGAACAGCTTCGGGGGCAATTCCGGGCAATTCCACACCGGCAGCAACCGACATCGGGGTGGCCACCAGGACCTCGTGACTAACCGCGCGTCCGTCAATATCCGCGTTCACCCGCTCCAATTTCCCTGTGATATTTTGCACAGTGACATCGATGCGGACCGGGCCGGTAGCGCCGGCAACACTGCTGGCATCCGAGGTGGTGACCCCGTTAAAGGTGTAGGAGGTCACCACCCGGATGGGGAGCTCCCCACCGGCTGCTGCAGGATCAATACGGTGGCCATCGCCGCCGGCCATGGCCGTAATGGCTCCGTCGCTACCCACCTGGATCGTGACAACTCCAGGGTCGGCCTGAGCCGGGACGGCCACCGCCACTCCGGCTACGGCCAGAGCGGGAACCGCCAGAGCCAGAAGCGCTGGCCGGCATCGCTTCACAAAGTTGCGGACAGGGAACATTGGGCGCCTTTCGTAGTGTGGTGAGCGCATGACGGCCACACCCTATCACTATGTAATGACGTATTTCCGTGGCTTAAACCGCGCCAGAAAGCCGTTTCCCGGGAGTTTGGTTTTTATTTACCTTGGGGGCACATACTATGCGGATTCACCTTCGCTTTACGTTCCCGCACGGCCGGAAAGGCGCCGTCGTCGTATATTGCACCGCAACGCAGTCAAGCCCTCCGCAAGGTTAACGCAAGCCCACCACCATCCTCGCAATTGTTATCAATTTGTAATATTTCACGTTACGGAGTATTTACCCGGGGTCAGTAGCGTCGAAGGCGTCGATGGCTAGACATGACAATGTCGCCCTGTCGGCACTGTCAGAACTCTTCTCTACCCAATAAGGAGACCAATCATGGCTCGTGTTCTTACATCCAGTGAAGCCAAGCAGGCCATTCAGCAGATGCAGTCCATTATTAACGGTGGGCTGACCGATCAAATTTCGCAGCTTGATACCCAGGGGCAGATCCTCTCGGATGCGAATGTGTGGGATGGTCCGCTCGCTCAGCAGTTCCGTGGTGATGTGTGGCCGCAGACCAAGTCGGCTCTGGACAAGGCCAAGCAGGAACTCGAGGATCTGCGTAACCAGCTCGACCAGATCTCGACCAATATCTTCACCGCCGGCGGCGGCGAGTAAGCACCACACCACCACCAGTCCGATTTACGCGCAATCCGGGCGGTTCACCGCATTTGCGTGTCACCCACGCGGCGAACCGCCCGGATCTTGCGTTTCCTTGTATTTCATTTCTTCTCTATGACTTCTTCATCGCCCGCACTGTCTCGCCTCGCCACCACAGCACACCGTCACGTGCCCCGCGAGGCGCTCACACTGAGCGCGCGAAACACAGCTTGCCCAGCCCGGATGTCGACTCATAACGATAGGTAGTTCCCATGCCAAGACCCAACGTATATACCGGTTTCGAAGCCGGTCTCGCGAGCAATTTAAAGAGCGCCATCAACAACGCGATTGAGGCGCTGAACACCGCCCAGACCACTCTCAACGGCGGCATCGCCTACGCACAAATTGACTTCGCCGGGCGGTTCGCGGATTTGTACGCGCAGAATATGGATATCCAGCGCGCGGATAAAGAGATGCTGGTCGCGTCTTTGCAGGCGCTGGAATCGGGCGTTACCGAACTGGAAGAAGCCGCGCGGGCCGAACAGAAGATGATCGATATCTTCAACGCCTGGGAAGCGGACCACAACCGCTGGCTCGCGCGGCGGCCCATTAACCCGGAGCTCATACCGTTGTGGCTGGCTAACGAACCACTCCTCATCCCTCCGAGTGCGCGTTACCCGGGTACCCCGCCGGCGCGTTCCATCGATCAACCTTCCTTACCCCAACACGACACCCCCATGCCGGGCAGCGGTGGGGGCGGCTCAGGCGGGCGTTCCTCCTGCTACCCCGCGAACCTGTACGAATACGTACTAGCGGCCCGTTCAGCGCATGACACTCTTGAAAGCCATCCGCGTGCCTTGCAGACTGCCGTCAGTTCCTTTGTGGGCGGCTGGAAGTTCGGAAATCTCAGCGGTGGGGAAAGCATCGCGTGGGGCATCAATGATTACATTCGCAATAACGATAACGATGCCGAGTGGATTGATGTGGTACGCCAGGCCTTCAAGGAAGCCGGCGAGGGTGGTCCGGTGCTTACTTTGCTGGATTCGTATATCGATGCGGTGCTTGATGATGCTGGTGTGGATGCGGGGCGTAAGGCTATTGGGGTGGCGTGGCCGGTTTTGACTGGTCAGGTTGTTAATTCTGCTTTGGTGTCTGATCCGGTTAATAGTGCGACGGGTAATTTCCTGGAGCCGGAGTTGGATATTAGTTTCCCTGCGGGTTTCCAGGTGGGTGGCTTGTCGCGGGTATACAACTCGATTCTGGCTCATATGCAGCGCGCGGGCGCGGATGATGCTCCCGTGCGGGGTGTTTTCGGGACGGGGTGGACGAGCGTTCTTGACCAGTGTCTGGTAGAGCGTGCGGATTACCTGGTGTGGATGCGTGAGGATGGCCAGCATATCTACTTCGCGGTGGATGGTAAGCGGTTCGGGCCTGGTTCGGGTGTGGTGCGTGCTGAGGGAGAAAACTTCTGGGTCCGCGCGGTTATCGTGCCTGGCGATAGCGAAGGAGTGCTGGGCTGGGAAGTTTCGGATAATACTGGCCAGCGTTGGGTCTTCACCCGCGCTGGTGTTTGGCTTGAGGTGTGCGGGCGTGAAGGTTTCGGAGTGCGCGCCGAGCGCGACCGTAAAGGCCTGGTTACGGCTTTGGTCAGTGAGCGTGGCCGGCGTATCGAGATGGAGTACCTGGATGGCCGGGTGGTTGTGGCCCGCGGCTGGGATGGTACCCGTTTCGAATACCATTACGAGGGCGAGCATTTGGTGGGCGCGAGTGGCCCGCATGGTACCCGGCGTTATGAGATTGATGATGCGGGGTTGGTTGCGCGTGTGGTTGCGGCAACTGGCGTGGTTGAGTGCGTGAATATTTACGACGACGCAGCTCGCGTGGTCAGGCAAACCTCTGAGCACGGCCGGGATACTCGTTTTGCTTATCTACCGGGCCGGGTCACGGTGGTCAGTGATGCTGATGGTTCGCGTTCGAATACGTGGGTGGCTGATAGTCGGGGTCGTACTATCGCCGCCCGGGATTCTGACGGTAACCGCCAGACCATGTCTTATGACCGGCACGGGAACTTGTTGCGGTCCCGGGATCGGGATAATAAGGTCACCACGCATTTTTATGATGAGCGTGGGCACTTGGTCCGCACGGTTTCCCCTGCTGGTGGGGAATTAACCGCCACTTATGATGGTCTGGATCGCTTGGTTGAGGCGGTGGGGCCTACTGGCCTGGTGGCCCGCTATGAGTATGAGGGTGAGAGTCGTAATCCGAGTCGTTTTGTTGATGCGGCCGGTGGTATCACCACGATGGAGTGGGAGAACGGGCTCTTGGTGAGAGCCACGGACCCGACGGGAGTATTCCAGACTATTGGCTATAACGATACCGGTGAGATTACTTCTTTCGCTGACGCGTTGGGCAATACCTATCGGATGGAACGTGATAGCGCGGGGCGCGTGGTTGAGATGGTCACGCCGCTTGGTTTTGCTACCCGGCTTGTTTATAACACGGATGGCACCCTGGCTCGCCGTGTTGATCCGGATGGGGCCACCACCACGATTGATTACGATGCTTATGGGCGTCCGGTTGTGGTGACCGATCCGGGCGGGGCGAAAATGACGCTGGTGTACAGCGAGGTTGATGGCCGGGTGGAAAAGATTATTGACCCGCTAGGCCATGCCTTGAGTAACGATGTGGACGACTTGGGTAATCTGCGTTCCATCACTATGCCGGACGGGGATGAGTTCACTTTTGTTTTTGATGCTCTCTCGCGTTTGAAGCAGATCGCTGACCCGGTGGGGCATGCGTGGAAGTTTGAATATGACGCGGTGGGGGATCTCTCTACGGTGATTGACCCGGCTGGGGTTACTACCCGGACGGTTACGGATTCCAAAGAGCGTACCGCTACCGCAGTTGATAGCCATGGTCATGGTGCGGTTGTGCAGTTCGATGAGTTCGGACGTCCGGTGGCTAGTTATGACACCGCGAAGAACGCCTCCGTGGTTACCTACGATATTCGGGGTAATGTCACGGAAATGTTGGACGCTGAAGGCGCTTTGACAACCCTGGATTATGACGCAGCCGGGCGTGTGGTGCGGATGACGAGTCCGGGTGGGAAAACTACTGACTACACGTATGGGTCTTCCGGGCGTCTGGATGTGCTCACCACCCCGGAAGGCGAGACACGTTTCGAATACGATGCCGACGGGCGTGTGGTTGCCACGGTGAATACTGCTGGGGAGCGTTCTAGTTTCGAGTATGACTCGTGTGGGAGGTTGCTGCGGGCTAAGGTAGCCGGGCGGGGTACCTCCGAGTTCCGGTATGACGTGTGTGGGCGGGTGGCTTATTCGCGGGATATCCTCACCGGTGTCCGTTATTTCCGGTACGACGCGGCGGGGAATCTTATCTCGGTGCGTAACGGCCTGGGTGGTATCACGCGTTATGAATACGATGTGCGTAACCGCCTGGTACGGGTGGTTGACCCGGGTGGCGGGATCACCGAGCGCGTGTATGACAGTGTGGATAACCTCCTCTCGGTCACTGACCCGCTCGGGCGTAGTGTATCGGTGGCCTATGACAAGCTCGGCAACCCACTCTCCCGCACGAGTGCTGATGGGACCGTGACGAGTTTCGAGCACGAGGATGGCATGGTGAGCCGGGCTCGTATCGATGGCCGGGAAGTCTTCCGTTCCGAACTTGATTATGAGGACCGGACCCTTACTCTCACCGATGGTGAGGAGAATCGGTATGTGTTCACCTATGATCGCTTAGGCCGTCTGGTTTCCCAGAACAGTACGGTGGCAGGGGTGGCACGGTGTTCTACCTGGACGTACGGGAAGGATGGGGAGCGGACCTCTTATACCCCGGCTGGTGGGGCAACTTATCGTTATGGCTATGATGCGGTTGGGAATCTTGCCACAATCACGCATCCGGACCTGGATACGGTCCGCTTTGGTTACGATCCGATGGGCCGAGTCACCCACATGGTTGCCGGTGAAGATACCCACCAGTGGGCCTATAGGGATGGTTTCGTCTCTCACCATACGCATACTCGTGATGGCGTGAAGGAAACTACCCGTGTTGAGCATGATTCGTGGGGTCGTGTTATTGCGATAACCACCGGGAGTGAGAAAGTCTCTTATGAGTATGGTGGGGATGGCCAGCTTACTGCTGCTATCTCAACCAGTGGCGTAAAGAAGACGTGGGAGTATGACGAGGCTGCTCGTATTATCCGCTTCACCGACGGTGAGACAGTCAGTGAATACACCTATGATCGGGCGAGTCAGCTCGTCGAGCGTCGCCACACTAGCCCGGAAGGCACGAGTCAGACGGTTTACGGCTATGACGCGGATGGATATCGGGTTAGCCAGACCGTGGATGGGAAGCTTGCACGGCGGTTGCGTTGGAGCGCGGGTGGGAGCCTGGCGGGTATTACTGACGTGGTTGATGGCCGTGAACGCGAGCTGACTATCACTCTGGACGGATTGGGTAACCCGATCAGTTTCGGGGATGAGACTCGTCTTGAGTGGGATTATGCGTCTCCTATCCCCACAGTCGGGGCGATGAATGGTAGCCCGTTCATGTCTCTTCCTGGTGGTGTGATGCTTAGCGGGCAAGGTGTTCAAACTCGGTATGATGCGAGCTGGCGGGCCGGGCGGGGCACGGACCCGATGTCTCCGTTCGCTAGCCCAAGCACCGTGGCTGGTTTGAGTGAGCATTTACCTGAGGGTGTTGACGTGCTCGGGACTGGGTCGTTGCGTGTTGGCGGTATGGAGTGGATGGGTGAGCGCCTGTATGACCCGGCCACTCAGGCGTTCTTGTCCCCGGACCCCCTCCCGGCACCAGTGGGGAGTTCGTACCAGACTAATCCGTATAACTATGGCGCGAATAACCCACTCGCGCTCATGGACCCACTCGGGCTGACCCCTGCAACCGATAGTTTCTTCGGAAGCATGCTCAAGGGATTGCGCTCCATTATGGACCGCGTTACTCTGATACGTCACGTTGGACGTATGACTTTCCAGGAGAAAATCCTCAAACCGGTCGGCAACTTCCTTAAGAACGCAGGGAACTGGCTCAAGGGAGCGTTCAACGCAACTGTCGACTGGGTAAAAGTCCATTGGAAAACAGTTGTTGGCGTGGTTGCGGTAGGCGCCGGCATCGCTCTTCTCTGTTCCGGCATCGGAGCTCCCGCAGGAGCTGGACTTCTCACCGTTGTTGGCTACGGAGCGGCGATAGGTGCCGGATCCGGAGCACTTATCGGCGGAGGATCCTCAATGATTAGCCAGGATCTTTTCAATCACGACAATTTCAGCTGGGGAGAAGTCATTTACCAGACAGTTCTCGGCGGGGTTAGCGGCGGCATCGGCGGCGGACTTGGCGCCGGTGCATCACACGTAACGACCAAACTTCTGAAAGGTGTCAACTGGGTGAAAGGGCAGGTTAGCCATATCCCGCAACGAATTAAGAATATCGGGAACATGTTCAAAGGTAAGCCACGTGTACCGATCAAGATCTCAACAGATCTCTCAAGAGCACAAGGAATCGGCGTTGATATCGTTAAAAGTGTGACTTCTGATTATTCTAAGGAAGCTACGAATTGGGTCGGAGACTCGCTGTTTAAGGATTACGTCAAGACAGGAAACTTCAATCCAAACTTCAGCGAAGAAGATCTCGCCGAACGCATGGTAACGGTTACCGGTGCGCAACTCACGGGTGGTGCCTTGCGAATCAAGGGAGTGAACCAGATTCCAACCTCGCCAGGCATGTCAAACGCCCGGAACGTTTTACGCCAGAAGGGAGGTAAGTTCCTGACAGAATTCGCACCAAAAGAATTCAAGAATATCGAAGCTATTGGAGCGGATCTTCTGGACGGTGATGGTGAATTTAACTCGGCGTCCCACGCCCGCAAGCACATCAAGTCGTTGGCTGAGTCCGTCAAGGCGTTAAAGTAACGATACGCTACGCCTCGTACATACGGTTCCTTGTAGTTTCGTGTGGGTGGAACCTTCGAGGGTTACCGCCCACACGAAACTTTAATTTCTATCGCGTCCTTCCTCTTTCATCAATACCACCCTGGAGGTTTTCTTTTGAGTAGCTATATCGGGCCTCTCGCTAGTTTCACCGCGGGCGCTGCGGCACCAACCATTCAGCGGCGACTCCGGAAGATGAGCACGTACCCGCGTGAACCGCGAGTCTTTTCACAGGCGAAAATCTTCCTTCCGGTCGGTGGAATCAGCGCCTTTCTCCTCGGACTAACGGTCATTGCCCTAGCAACCAGTGACGAGGCCAGCCGCCCCGAGGATGCCACCCTGGGAATTATCTTATGCTCCATCGCAATAATTCCGTTCCTCTGGTTCCTCTGGATGGGATTAGCACGCCGGTTCGGCGTCGATAACGAAAAACTTTGGTCCCGTTTCACCCCCGTGTTCTACCGCGAGATCTACTTCTCGGATATCACCCGAATCACGTTCGACAACCTAGGTTTTCGCCTCTACAACAGGCAAAACAAGTTCCTCGGAATAGCAATCAACCGCTTCGACTACACCCTGGCCTACTTGCGGATCCTTGAAGAGCTGAAGTACCGCCGTTTTACGGTGGGCGACGTCGCCCCGCACGACCCACGCTGGCCCGAAGCCGCACAGGAACTACGCAATGCTCTGGCCGCGGAAGCATACGGCAACCACCAGAACTACTACGACAACCACCCAGCCGAGCTTCACGAGCTCACCGCTCTCGCCCAGGGCCGCTAATTACTTACGTACTCAAAAAGGACGGATACCAATGTCCGCATCTTTCTCTTTCGCAGCCGGCTTCGCAACGGGAGCTACACAATCCCCGCTACAACGCCGCATCCAGTATCACGACCGCCGGCAACGACGGCTGGAAAGTTTATGGGAACGGCACCCATCTCCCCCTCTCCAAAGATGTTTTCGATTACACTCTTGCCTACCTACGGATCCTTGAGGAACTCAAGTACCGCCGTTTCACCGTCAACAATGTTGAACCGCACGACCCGCGCTGGCCCGAAGCCGCACAAAACCTACGTTACGAACTAGCCGCGGAAACCTATCGCAACCACCAAAAGTACTTCCACAGCCACCCGACTGAACTCCAAGCACTGATCGAGCTTTCCGAGGTGTGTTAGGAGCCCGCGGGGTAACGCCCTACCGCCAATGCGTTGAGCTCCTGCAATTCAGCAGGGCGTGAATCATAGTAGCTTTGGTGGTTCCGGTACGCTTTGGCCGCCAACCGATTACGCATTTCCTGCCATGCTTCTGGCCACCGCGGATCATGAGGCTCGTTTTTCCCAGCCGTGAAGCGCCGGATCCGCATCTCCTCCAGGATCCGCAAGCATGCCAGGGTGTAATCAAAGCGATTGATCCCCAAAGCAAGCAGCTTCTTACCGTTAGCAAAGACTCCGAAAGATACTCCCGCGAAGGTCACCCGTGTTATTTTCGAGAAATAAATCTCTCGGTAGAAAACAGATCCAAACCGCGACCATACTTTTTGATCATCTACACCGAAACGCCGCTAGAAACCATGCATCAAATACAAAAGGCCCATAATAATTACTGTCGAAATCAAAACGAGAAACAAGATTTTATCGACGGGATCAGGAACCTCATCGGTAGTCAAAACAAAAACCAAGCCCATAAGCGGAGGAAACGTACATATTACCCCACTCAGAACAAAGAGCTTCGCTTGCGAGAACACCCGCGGCTCGCGCGGATATTTACTTATTTTCCGCAAACGGCGCTGGATCCCGGGCGCCGCAGCAGTAAATGCACCAACTGGAAGGGACATAGAAACCTCCATAACCAGGAGCCGCTGCGGCTACCGCGTCTCAGTCAAATGATCGATCGGACGCGGCTGCCAATACCATGCACTATCCACCATTAACGATACGATACGACGACGGAACCCCCACAGAGCATGCCTCTTCTGCCACATGAGAGCACTTAACCCCATACGGCGTTGCTGGGTGTTCCTTAAAAATAAATCGCATTTTTTCAGAACTGCGCTACAAGAACCACCGCACGAAAATCAATCACATTAAAATGCACCTGACCACTCAGAATAAACCATGTCCCTACCAGAAAACACCAGTGAGCACGCTATGTGCCTCTCATTTCCCCAGCCGTTTCCCCCCAGCCCAATACGATTCAGGTTATAATTCCTAATATATTGAGCAACCTCAACGAATTTATCTACGCCTTTGGCGTAGCCCAAATTCAGCTTCGGGATAGTCCAGTGTTGGGTATCCACAAGAGTTCAGAATAAGGGGCTCCGCCACACCTCGTATTTTTATCAGCACTATGAATGGATGACACATGAAGAAATCAATAGCGGCACTCGGGAGCGCTGCTCTTGCTGTTGTGCTCGCCGGGATAGGTTTGCTTCTACCCACCACTGTTAGTGGCTCCGACATGCAGTGGGGTCGCGGTATTAATTCCCTGACTGGCGGCGCGGTTAACTGCCAGGGCGGCGATACCTGTGTGGAGAAAGTGGGTGACGTCGCCCATGTGACCTATACGGTACAGACCACTCCCCTAGTTCTATCCTCTGACCATATTCAAACAACACGAGGCACCTCCATTTTCGTACCCTCTGTACTGGAAAATGTGAAATTCACTCTCACCAGTGTCCCGGATCGTGCCTGGGAGGTTGCGGAGAATTCTGATCTTCGCGTAACAACTACGATTCCAGTAAAAAGCGTGGAACAAGACATTCCCGTTATTGGGGTTACGCGCGATTCCTCCGGTTGGCTAGAAAGGCCGGGCAGCGGCGGGGTCATTTCCACCGATTTCACCGATCCAAACTTCGGGATATGGCATACTCCGGCAAGCACCGCAAAGGCGGGTGAAGAGCCATCATATCTTGGCTATAGTGCGCCGGTGAAAAATATGGAGATGTACGACGAATACAGTTTCGGCATTAACGAGCCGGGTGTTTTCACGATCAAGGTCGAAGGCGATGTCACCGTCCAATCAGAACTCACCGTTCTTCCTATCCGTGCAACTAACAAGCTCTGGAAGTGTAGTCAAGAAGGCGGTGGGCCCGGCTCCTATGAGGAGGGATGCCAAAATCTCCAGCAATATCATTGGGCCCGTACGGGTGATTTGCCCGCTTACTCGCTGACCGATCCCGGCACCAATAAGTTCCTCCTCGGACACACTACCCCCGCAGGCCTGACCGGCTCACCCCAGTGCATCGTCACCGGAGAATCGGGCCGCACCGATCTTATCGGTACCGATATTGGAAGTTCTGCGTCGGTTTATGATCACTATTCCTCCACCTTCGCACTCCACTCAAATCCTGCGGTTACCTACTACCTGAGTGGCATCAACGAAGATGGCTGTGACCAGGCAGCGGCAGTCGTGAAGATTTGCGAGAAGACGACACCGGAGGACAAGAAGCCCGACAATCCCGGAACATCTGATACCGGTACCCCCGCCACGCCTAGCACCCAGCCCACCGCCCCGGGCACCCCGGGCGATCCGGAGACGCCCGGTAATGAGCCAAGCACACCGAGTACCCCGGGTAGTCAAACCCCAGACGCTCAGCCCAGCACTCCGGGTAGCCCCAACCCCGGAGCACCGGGAACTCCTGGCGCCACTACCCCCGGAATCTCCACCAGTGAGAACCCCGGCCAGAATCCCTCCGAAGGCCCGCAGGTAACGAAGAAGCGCACCCAGCCCCGGCTGCAGCGCACCGGTGCCTCGGCCGTCTTTGGCCTGGCAGCCGCCGCGGCCTTGCTCCTCGTGGGCATTCCAGTGGTCACGCGCAGCCGAGCCAAGCGCACGGCGTAGCGCCTTAACCGCGACGCGGGAGAGGGCCGGTCACCAGACCGCGCCGTCTCCCGCGTTTATTTTCCGGGCACGAACGCCCCTGGGAAGATGATTTAAATATTCGTAAAGGCCAGATCAGGAATTAACAACACGCCATCCTCAGCAACTATTTTTCCTATTGGCATGTAAAACAACCACTACTCACAAGCCGCTGACCTGCATCTTTACACATTTTATTATGCATGCGCCCGTTTCATCCGGCTCACCTGACCCATCTGCTTCCACGCAGCTACATCACATAAACGGTTACTTCACGCGAGTAGTGTTTCTGAAATATATGTTGTAGTGGAGCCCCCGGCAGGACTCGAACCTGTGACCTGCTGTTTACAAGACAGCTGCTCTACCAACTGAGCTACGGAGGCAATTCTTGCCCAGCACACCTGCTGAACAAGGAACCAGAGTTTATCATGCCAGAATCCCCCCTCTGGAACAAATAGGGATCCCGAGAGCTGAGCTCCCAGCGGGGCGGCGCGAAGCGACCGCCCCGCTGCGGCGTCGTCGTACCACAAGGGCACGTGGCACCGGGGGCAGCTCTACTTGAGTGCGTCCAGCGCGGCGGTGAGCTTACCGTCGGTCCAGTCCGCCACCTGCTTGCCGTTGAGAAGCACGGTGGGGGTGCCGGTGAAGCCGTCGGCGCTAAACTGCTGGAGCGACTGGCCCAGCAGTTCGGAATACATGGCGGGCTTTCCGTCCCCAACGGCCACATCCGCGATCATCTGCTCGGCTTCGGCATCGGTGAGACCGGCCTTCTTACCGAGCTCGGCCAGCTGCGCGGTCTGCGGTACCGGCACCTTTTCCTTCGCTTCGAACAGCGGGGCCGTCATCGCGAAAATCTCATTGTGGTAGGCCGCGAAAACATCGGGGCGATGCTCCGCAACCCACAGCGCCGACGCGGAAGCCGTATGCGAGAATTCATACTGGGATTCCACCACGAGCGGGTGGTAGACCAGCGTAATCTCGCCATTCTTCGCGCGCTGGGTGAGCTCCTCCGCGTAGGCGGTTTCCAGGCGGTTACACCATACGCACAGGTAGTCGAAGTAAATATCAACAACCGGCTTGCCTTCGTTCACGGTGCCGGCCGCCAGCGAACTACCCACGCTCACGCCCACATCCGGGGTCACGTTTTTCGGCAGCTGCGTGGTGACCTTCGGGGCGGCGCGTTCGGCCAGCGCGGTGGCCGGGGCGCTCGGGTACACGGCCGCGGAGCTTTCCTGCGTAGCCGGGGCGCCCGCATCATCCTTCTTATTCGAGAGGATGAACCAGACGGCCGCCGCGATAAGCGCCACCACCACAACAGCCGCCACAACCGCGAGCGCGCGATTGCGCCGCGCCCGCTTCTTTTCCTGTTCCTGGAGCCGGGCCGCCGCCGCGCGCGCGGTTTCACGCCGCTGTGCCGCGGAACTTTGCCGGTTATTCTTCTGAGTCTGTGCCATTCACTTTTCCTCGGTTACGACGACGCGCCTGCGGCCACCCGGCCACTGCGCCTTTCACCCTGACTTTAACATGTCAATTATCGCCGCTTTCCCTGGGAAAAGTGAGGGCGGGCCGGGTGACATTGCCCGCGCGGCCAGTTTGGTGGGCCGCCCTACCGGGCACGCCGGCCGTTTAGCGCCCCGCGCCGCCCACCAGATCCTTGACCATCGCTACCAGAGGTTCGCCGTAGTACCCGAAGCTGAGCGGGGTATCCGCGGGCACGCCCAGCACCCCACCAAGGGCCAGGAGCGCGATCCCGGCCGCGCCGGCCAGCAGCAGCACGGTCCAGAAAACTCGGTAGGGGCGCGTTGGGGCTAGGCGCGCAAAGACAACAGCACTGCCGCCCCGCACTACCCGCCCACTCGGGCCGAGCCACGAGATTCCCACTCCAGCGAGAGCGGCCACCGCGCCCGCGCCCGGCCCGGAAAGCCCGCCCAGCCGCCCAGCCACGTAGCCGAGCGTGACCGCGAGGAGCCCGATGCCGTGCAACGGAATCACGCTGAGGGCACTTTCCGCGAAGGTGAGCGGCGCGCGCAGAATTTGCCCCAGGTGTTCGCCGCGGAACGGCCCGCCTTCTTCTGCACGACGCCGCCGCAGCCGCGCTGCGTTCCTCTCCGCAAACGCCAAGCTCACCGTGACAAGCGCATAACCTACGTACCCGGCGATCTGCCAGGAAGCCACCAGCGTGCACAGCAAGCCGCCCAGTGCGAAGCTGAGGATCGGGGTGCGCCGCGGCGGGCGGGCCCACAGCGGGAGCGGCGCGGGTTCCAGTGGCGCGACCCCCTGATAAGAGGCGGCTTCCGGCTGGGAATCAACAGCAGCGGGACTGAAGGTGGCCGGCGTGGTGGGACCCGGCGCAGCTACGGGGTAGGGGGTGGTGGCCGGCCCAGCTTGCGGATAGGGAGCAGTGGCCGATCCGGCGTAAATGGGCTGGGGCCATGTCTCCGGGAAAGCGCTGGGCACGCTATCGGTGGCGTTATAGCTCGGCGTCTGGTTATGACTCAGCGTTGGATGACTGCTCGGCTCGGGGTTGTGACCCAGTTCCGGGTTATAACCCAGCGCTGTAGTCTCTGCTTCCATCGCGGCCGCCCCGGGAAGGGCCGCCGGCACGGTTGCATCCATCTGGGCGGGCAAGGCTCGGGGCGAGGTAGCGGCGTCGTCGTACCATGAAACCGGATCCGCGAGGGCCGCGACCACCGCGTCAATCCCCCAGCGTTCTTCTACCGGCTCCGCGAGCGCGGCCCGCAGGGCGTAGGCGATACGCGGGGGTGCGCCGGTCACGTCCACGTCCCCCTCCAGAACGCGACGCATAATATCCGCCGGGTTCGCGCCGGGATACGGATCGTGCCCGGTGGTGGCGAAAGCGATGACCGCGGCGAGCGCCCACAGGTCAGCGGCTTCGTCCGGGGCGTGGCCGCGCAGTACCCGCGGGTCGAGATATCCGGGCGTATGAGTAACCGCGCCGGACATAGTGAGGCGGCTATCACCGCCTGTTTGCGCGATGCCGAAATCAATGAGAACCGGGCCGTTCGCGCCGAGCATGACATTGGACGGTTTGAGATCGCGGTGCAGCACCCCGAGGCGATGCACGGACGTAACCGCGGCGTGGAGCTGGCGGGCAAGCGTCACTAATTCCGCCGGCGGGTAAGGACCGTCCACACGCACATCCTCCGCGAGAGTAGGACCTTCCACCAGCTGGGTGACGATAAAGGCATCCTCCTCATCCGTTTCGGCATCGAGGACCTCGGCAACATAGGGCCCGCGCACCCGCTGCAACATCGCAACTTCGCGCCGGAGGCGTTCGCGCCCGGCCGGCCCATCCACGGCCGCCGGGTGGAGGAGTTTCAGGGCTACGCGGGTGCCGGCACCATCCGCCGCCTCGTAAACCGTGGACATGCCGCCGAAGCCGATGCGCCGCATCAGCCGATAGCCACCAATTTCCTCCCGCATACCTCAAAAATACCGAAGTGTGCCGGCCGGCGCATTTTTTACGCGGAGTTCGCCCTCGTATTCGAGTTCCTGACGTGGCATAATAGTTGATGAGCGTGTCAATGCCGACCGCTGTAACTGATGGAGAATTCCCATGGCTTCTGTGTCACTCGTCAACGCGACACTGTACTATCCCGATGCGCCTGCACCGGCGGTTGACCACGTGAATCTCCATATCAACGACGGCGAATTTTTCGCGCTTACCGGCCCGGTTAGCTCCGGTAAATCCACGGTTTTACGCATGATTGCGGGGCTGGAGGATATGGACTACGGAGCGGTACTGCTGGACGGTGAAGATGTCACCGCGCTGCCGCCATCCATGCGCGACGTAGTGATCGTATTTCAGAATTACGCCCTGTATCCGCATATGACGGTCGCGGATAATATGGGCTTCCACCTGAAAATAGCCGGGGCGGACCCCGATGATATTGCCGCGCGAGTGGCGCAAGCAGCAGATATTTTAGAGCTCACCGAGTTCCTGGACGCGAAACCCGCCCAGCTCACCCGCGCGGAACGCCAGCGGGTCTCCATGGGGCGCGCGGTGGTGCGCCGGCCGCGTATTTTCCTCATGGACGAGCCGCTGAAAAATATGGATGTGGAAATTCGCGATGAGATTCGCGAGCAGATTTCCGTACTTCAAGAACGCACCGGCATCACCACGGTGTACGTAACGAACGATCCACGCGAGGCTTTCAGCTGCGCCCATCGGGTAGGCATCATGGTGGATGGCGCCCTCCAGCAGGTGGGAACCCCCGCGGAAATTCTGGCGGACCTCACCACGCCCGTGCGGGCCTTCTTGGAAGAAGCCGGAATGGTGGAGGCGGGGGCGCTGGTTGATGGCACGCCGGGCTCGCGAGCTTTCGGCTACGATTAAGCCGCAGCTACTCCCGGAAAGGACACTCATGCGATCCTCGCTATCCATTATGGCGGCTAGCGTTGAACCTGACCTCCTCGATCTGCCGTGGAACGTGGCGCTCGAAGAGTGGCCGCGTGATCTCATCGCTGCGCTCCCGCGCGGTATTTCCCGCCACACCGTGCGTTTCGTGCGTCTCTCCGGGCGGATCATCGCTATTAAAGAGATTTCCGAACTGGTGGCGGTGCGCGAATACGAGCTGCTGCGCACCTTAAAGCGCCTCGGAGCGCCCTCGGTGGAGCCGGTCGCGGTGGTCTCCAAACGCACCGACGCGGAAGGCAATGCCCTCAACGCCTGCCTCATCACCGAGCATCTTCCTTTCTCCCTCCCCTACCGCGCTATTTTCGGGCAGCAGCACCGGCGTGCCACCATTGCCCAGCTCATCGACGGGCTGGCAGTGCTCCTGGTGCGGCTGCATCTTCTCGGGTTTTTCTGGGGTGATGTGTCACTCTCAAATACCCTGTTCCGCCGCGATGCGGGAACTTTCGCGGCCTATTTGGTGGACGCGGAAACCGGGGAGCTCTACAGCCCGATCACCCAGCGTAAACGCGAATACGATATCGATGTGGCCCGCACAAATATCATTGGCGAGCTTATGGACTTGCAGGCCGGCGGTGTCCTGCCCGAAGATTTTGACACCATCGGGGTGGGTGATACTTTCGCTGATCGCTACTTCGAACTGTGGGAAGAAATCACCGCGCAGGTGGCTATCGGCCCGGATGAAAAGTGGAAGGTGACCGAGCGGGTACGCCGCCTCAATGACCTGGGCTTTGACGTGGACGAGATCGCCATTGATTCCGGCCCGGACGAAGACCGGCTCCTCATCCAGCCGAAGATTGTGGAGGCCGGGCATTATTCCCGCAAGGTGTGGCGGCTGACCGGCCTAGATGTGGAAGAAAACCAGGCTCGGCGTATCCTCAACGATATTGACGAATACGCCGCCCTCCACAATAAGAGCGGCAAATCCGACATGATGATCGCCCACGATTGGCTCGCGGATGTCTATGAGCCGACCGTGGCCGCGATCCCGCCCGAACTTACCGCAAAGCTGGAGCCGGCCGAGCTCTTCCACGAAATCCTCGAGCACCGCTGGTTTATTTCCGAAGACCAGCAGCGTGATGTTCCACAGGCCGAGGCCGTGGCCTCTTTCGTGGAGAAAGTGCTGCGCCACCGGCGTGACGAATCAACCTTCCTGGATGGAGAAACCGGGGAGATCCCCGCGGTTACCGCCACGCCGGAATAAGCGCCGCACCGGGGGCACGTACGGGGCGCGACGGCGCCGCCCCTAGCCCCTAGGCCGCGCTGTTCTCCGTGAGCTCCTTGATGACCAGCTCAGCCAGCTGGATGGTATTGAGGGCCGCGCCCTTGCGCAGGTTATCGGCCACGCAGAAGAAGGCCAGCCCGCGCCCGCCCGGCACCGAAGGATCACGCCGGATGCGGCCCACGAAGCAGGCGTCCTTCCCGGCCGCATCCAGGGGATTAGGCAGATCAACCACCGCAACGCCGGGGGCTGCTTCGAGCAGCTGGATAGCGGCTGCGACGTCGACCTCCCTCTCAAACTCCGCGTTGACGGACATCCCGTGCGCGGTATACACCGGCACACGGACGCACGTTCCCGCCACCGCGAGATCCGGGATACCCAGAATCTTGCGCGATTCGTTGCGTAGTTTTTGCTCTTCGTCGGTTTCGCCGCTGCCATCCTCAGCGAGGTTCCCGGCAAACGCGACCGCGTTGAAAGCGATGGGCGCCCGGTAGACCTCAGGATTGGGCAACTCAAGAGCGTGCCCGTCCAGGGCGAGGGCTTCCACATCCCCGCCCAGCGCGGCGCGCACCCCGGTGGTCAGCTCGTGCACGCCTCGTACCCCGGAACCGGACACCGCCTGGTAGGACGAAGCAATAAGGCGAGTGAGCCCGTAGGCATCGTGCAGCGGTTTGAGAATCGGCATGGCAGCCATGGTGGTGCAATTCGGGTTGGCGATAATGCCCTTGGGGCGGCGCGCGATATCTTGCGGATTCACTTCGGAGACAACGAGGGGCACCTCCGGGTCGCGGCGCCACGCGGAAGAATTATCAACGACGACGGCACCTGCCTCCACGAACTTCGGCGCGTAGGTGCGCGAGGCATCCCCGCCGGCGGAAAACACCGCAATATCGATGCCGGACAGGTCAGCGGTGGCAATATCTTCCACCACGATATTTTCGCCCCGGAAAGGAAGTTCGGTACCGGCTGAGCGCGCCGTCGCAAAGAAACGCACCCGATCCACCGGAACCTGGCGTTCTTCCAGCAGGGCGCGCATAACCCGCCCGACCTGCCCGGTTGCTCCCACTACTGCCAAGGTAATGCTCATCGACCTGTCCCTCCGTATACGATTGCTTTTTCGCTGGCATCCAGCCCGAAGGCGGTGTGGACCGCGCGGGCGGCCGCGTCCAGCACATTCGGGTCCACCACCACGGAAATGCGGATCTCCGAGGTGCTGATCATATCCACATTGACGCCGTTATCCCCCAGTGTCTTGAAAAGTTTGGAGGACACGCCACTGTGGGAGCGCATTCCCGCACCCACGATGGAGAGGATACCGATTTCGGAGGTGACAGCGATGTCTTCAAAACCGAATTCGGCCTGGTTGGCGCGCAGCGCGGCGACGGCGAGATCCACCTGATCGCGGGGAACCGTGAAGGAAATATTGCTCAGACCCACGCGGGTGAGCGCAGTGTTCTGCACGATCATGTCAATATTGCAGTCCGCTTCGGCCACGCAGGAGAAGATTTTAGCAGCGGATCCGGGAAGGTTGGGCACGCCGGTGACCGAAATTTTCCCTTGGTTGCGGTCGTGTGCCACTCCGACGACGACGGCGTCTTCATATCCGCCCTGTTTCGCGGTTTCTTCCACTATCCACGTCCCTTCGTTCTCGGAGAATGATGATCGTACGTGCAAGGCCACATTGAATTTCCGGGCGAATTCCACTGCCCGCAGGTGGAGCACTTTCGCTCCGTGTGCCGCTAATTCTAGCGTTTCTTCGTAGCTGAGTTCGCGGCGTTGGCTAGCGGCGGGAACGATCCGGGGGTCCGCGGAGAGAACACCATCCACATCCGTGTAGATTTCACACACGTCTGCGCCGAGGGCGGCAGCGAAGGCCACGGCGGTGGTGTCGGAGCCACCCCGCCCGAGGGTGGTGACGTCATTGGTGTCGTTCACGCCTTGGAATCCGGCAATAATGGCGACGGCGCCGTCTTGCACGGTCCGGAAAATACGTTCGGGAACGATCCCGGTAATGGAGGCATTGCCGTAGCGCGCATCGGTGTGGAGGCCGGCTTGCTGGCCGGTGAATGCGCGGGCGACGACGCCTTCGTCATTGACGGCCATGGCGAGGAGGGCCATGGAGATGCGTTCCCCCGCGGTGAGGAGAATATCGAGCTCCCGCGCGGGCGGGTTATCGGTGACGTTGTGGGCGAGGTCCAAGAGATTATCGGTGGTATCTCCCATGGCGGAAACCACGACAACTACTTTGTTTCCGGCTTTGCTGGTCTGGGCAATTCGTTTCGCCACTCGTCTGAGTCCGGCGGGATCGGCGACCGAGGATCCCCCGAACTTCTGCACGATGAGTGCCACATTAACTCCTATTTTTCCGAGACATATTAATGGTAACTGGAAGCGCGTCGCCACCCGCGGGGCTTTCCGATATTTTCAGGTGAGATTGTTCTCCTGCTCGGCTGCCTGATGGGGCGCCGCATTTGGGCTGGACGCTGTGCTTTACGGTGATCCCGGAGCTGAGCTGCTTAGTTGTGCTCGCCGTGCGTTTCCGCGACTGGGGCGGAAGGCGTGGTGCCCGGAACCACCGAGGGCATTCGTCCCGTGTCTGTCATACCCGTGCCGGGCATGTTTGTGGTGCCCGTGCCGGTGGTTTCCAGTGTGGTACTCGTGGTGACAGTTTCTGTGCCGGTAACACCCGCGGTGGTGATGCTGGTTTCTATGCCGGTAGTGGCCGCGGTGTTCGCGGTTGTTCCGCTGGTAATGCGGGTGCGGCCTTCGAAGGCACGCGAGAGTGTGATTTCGTCAGCGTATTCGAGGTCTCCGCCAACCGGGAGTCCGGAGGCGAGACGGGAGATCGCGATACCGATGGGGGTGAGGAGACGAATGAGGTAGGCCGCTGTGGCATCGCCTTCAATATTGGGATCGGTGGCGATAATAACTTCGGTGACGCGGCCATCTTGGAGGCGGGTGAGGAGTTCGCGGATGCGCAGGTCTTCCGGGCCGATACCTTGGATGGGGTTAATGGATCCGCCTAGAACGTGGTAGCGCCCGCGGTATTCGCGGGTGCGTTCGATGACCATAATGTCTTTAGCTTCTTCGACGACGCAGATCACGGCATCACTACGCCGGGTATCTGAGCACAGTGAACAGATATCGGTTTCGGTGACGTTACCGCAGATCTGGCAGAAGTGGACGCGTTCCTTGACCCGGAGCATGGCTTCCGCGAGCGCCCGCACTTCGGGTTCTTCTTGTTCGAGGAGGTGGAAGGCGATGCGTTGGGCGCTCTTCGGGCCGATGCCCGGCAGACGCCCGAGCTCATCAATGAGCTCTTGCACGGCACCGTCATACACCCCCGCCACTACATTCCTCCTTGTACGGTATCAATTTCTTCAACAATGGTTCCTGAGAGCATTTCCACCACAACGTGCAGCCCGACCACATTGCTCTGCTCGATTGTGGGATCGTCCAAGGAGACATCATCCTCCTCAGTAGGATACCCCACCCCCGGCTGCGGTGCGCCATTATGCTGGCCATTCGAGCCATTCACGCTGTTCAGAGCGTTCGCACCGGCGACGCCACCCCCGCCATTGATAGTCGCGGGCGCGGCACTAGCCGGCGTGGTGGGTTCACTACCAAAGGGGGTACGACCTGCGGACGTACTATCATCACCCGCACTGCCGTGGCGGAGCTGGCGCAGGTGTTCCCGCGCGTCATAGGTGGGGATTTCCTGCGTGCGTTGCGGCGGGCGCGGGATATGGAAATCTTGCGCGGGCCCGTGTGCGGGAAGCTGCCCGGACATATCTCCCGGGCCAGCGAAGGGTTGCGGCATGGGCATGTTCTGGAGATAGAACGGAATCTCCCGGCCGGAGTTAGCTGGGCCGGCATTATCGCCCTCGGGGCGACTCGCGCTTGCACTAGCCCCGCCGGAGCTGACCGGACCCGAACTAGCCGAACGGGACGCGGCGGTTTGCCGGCTGGGCGGGTAGTATTCCGCGTCATCCGGATCGGAAAGCTCTTCGGGTTCGGGCCATTCATCATCCCCGACTGCTTTACCGGCACTGTTGGCAGTTTCCGGCCGCGCGGATGCAGCGCCAGAGCCCGAGGAAGCGGGAGTGGCCGCCGCGGTGGCGGCATTAGCTTTTGGGTGGGCACCACCGCCATCAGAAACACCCGGACGAGGCTGGGGAGATAGCGCTGAGGACTGGGGAGGCTCCGTATGTGCCACCCCACCCGGCTGCCCCGCAGCATCGGACTGCTTTGCCGCCGCGGAAACAACCCGCACGGTGACGGGAATAGAGGTGAAATGCGAAAGGTGCGCGCTCAGGCGTTCCACATTGCGTGTATCCTGCAAGGCGCCAAGGACCTTCTCTGAAGAAAACTCCAGGGCGACCTGGTTTCCCCGCGATCCGAGAACCCGAGTAGGCCCGGAGAAAATAGCTTGGGCGAAACGCCCGGAGGACGTCACCTCCGCCCACCTAGCTGTGAGCTCCGCGGCGTGATCCGGCTCTGATTCTTCCGGAGCCGGAGCCTGCTCCAGGCTATCTTCACGCGGTTGCGGTGCTGGCGATTCACCGGTTGGCTGAACAGTGTGCTGAACCGAATGTTCTTCCGCTTGCGGAGCACGCTGCTCCACGGACCGCTCCGCAGGCCGCTCCGCGGCTGGCGACGTGGGTGATTCCGTGGCCTGTTGAGGAACGGGCTGTGCGGAAGCTGCGGCGGCGGAGTTCTGCACCGAAACGGAAGTAGCAGGCTGCGGCGCGGCAGCGGACGGAACGCTAGGAGATGCCGAAACCACCGGGGTCCCGCGCTGTGCCGCGGCCGCTGCGGCCGCTGCTGCCCGCGCCTTTTCCCGCGCGATGTCCTGCGGTGATTTCCGCGCGGTCCCACTGGCCCCAACTCCCGGCCGCACCCCCCTGTTTTTCTGCTCCGCACCGCCGAGCGCCACATCCGAAGGCAATGCCGCACCGCTACCGGGAATCAAAAGCCGAGCGCAGAGCAACTCCAGCTGCAAGCGCGGCGACGTTGCGCCGACCATCGCGGAGAGAGCCTCGTTCGCACGCTCGGCACTTTCAGTGGCACGCGCCGCACCCAGCGCCTGCGCTTGGGTGCGCATGGTGGCCAACTGGTCCTGCGGCAATTCACCCAAAGCATCCGCCGCGGCTTCCCCCGCTAAATCGATGACGATCAGATCGCGCAGGCGCTGGAGCAGATCTTCCACAAAACGGCGCGGTTCATGACCGGCACCGATCAGTTCTTCGACGACGCCGAAAAGCTGGCTCCCCGAACTTTCGGCAATAGCGTTGACCGCACGATCCAGCAGACCACTATCCGTATAACCCAGTAGCGCAACCGCCTGAGAATAGGACAGCGTGGACGTTTCCGAACCGCCCATGAGCTGGTCCAGAACCGAAAGGGAATCGCGCACCGATCCCCCGCCTGCCCGCACCACCAAACCGAGCACCCCCGGTTCCGGGGTAATGCTTTCCTCCGCGCAGATCTGCGAGAGGTACTCCTCCATCCGCGCCGGGGACACCAGGCGGAAAGGATAGTGGTGGGTACGCGAGCGGATGGTGCCAATTACTTTTTCCGGCTCCGTGGTAGCGAAAATGAACTTGATATGAGCCGGGGGTTCTTCCACGAGTTTGAGCAGGGCATTGAAACCCTGGGTGGTGACCATATGGGCTTCGTCAATAATGAAAATCTTGTAGCGATCCCGGCTGGGGGCAAAAGCCGCGCGTTCAACCAAGTCACGGGCATCATCCACCCCGCCGTGGCTGGCCGCGTCCATTTCCACCACGTCCAGAGAACCGGGGCCATCCCCCGCCAGCTCCCGACACGAGGCACATTCCCCGCACGGCGTATCCGTGGGTGCCTGCGCGCAATTCAAGCAGCGGGCGAGGATGCGCGCCGAGGTAGTTTTCCCGCACCCGCGCGGACCCGAGAAAAGATAGGCGTGCACCGTACGCTCGCCGCGCAACGCAGCCATGAGGGGACGAGTTACCTGCTCCTGGCCGATAACATCTTGAAAACGCTCCGGGCGATACCGCCGATACAATGCCATGCTCACGAGTATCAGTCTACGGGGTACCTACGACACGAATCACGCGCGCGAAAAACCTGTGGGGCTAATAGACAAATGGTGGGTCTTATATCCGGGGTTTGCCCTGCCATAGCAACGAAAAGTCAGCCTTATTGAGC